>NZ_BAABLN010000036.1:0-509 GCF_039544365.1 Kocuria gwangalliensis
TAGCGGTGAGCGCGCACGGCGTCGGCGAACTCGGTGAAGCGGCGGTGCTCCCGGGTGGGCAAGAACGGCGGTGCGTCCGGGTGTGGGGGTGAGGTGAGCCCGTTGATCTCCCCGAACGTGCCGGAGAGGAAGCGCCGACCGTCGTCGTCCTTGCCCAGCAGGCTGCGGGAGGAGTCGGGCTCAGTCGGTGGCATAGGTCCGCAACCGGTGTCGGGGCGCCTGATCCACCGGCGGGTCTGCCGGTGGGCTCGGCGCCGGGGCGGGTGGTGGTGCCCAGCGGTCGTCGGCGGGCAGGGCGTCGGCGAGACTGCGCCGGGCACGCAGCTGCTGCTTCAGCTCCTTTCGCCGTGCGCCCCGGGCCTGCTGCAGTTGCTGGAGGGTGATGGTCTCGGCGGCCAGCTCGGGGGCGATCGCCCGGCACAGGTAGGTGTCCTGGTGGTAGACGCGCACCTCACCGGCGTCGCGGGAGTCGTAGCGGATGGTCACGGTCTCGGAGACGTAGGCGGCCA
>NZ_BAABLN010000037.1:0-533 GCF_039544365.1 Kocuria gwangalliensis
GTGGTGTCCTTCTCCAACAGCGTGTCCCACTCGCGGCCCCACACGACCTTGATGACGTTCCAGCCGGCACCGCGGAAGAACGCCTCCAGCTCCTGGATGATCTTGCCGTTACCGCGCACCGGACCGTCCAGGCGCTGCAGGTTGCAGTTGACCACGAAGGTGAGGTTGTCCAGCTTGTCATTGGCTGCCAGCTGGAGGAGTCCGCGGCTTTCGGGCTCGTCCATTTCACCGTCACCGAGGAACGCCCAGACATGCTGGTCTGAGGTGTCCTTGATGCCGCGGTTGTGGATGTAACGGTTGAACTGCGCCTGGTAAATCGCGTTCATCGGGCCGATACCCATGGACACCGTGGGGAACTGCCAGAAGTCGGGGAGACAACGCGGGTGCGGGTACGAGGGCAGGCCCTCGGGTGCCTTGGTCTTTTCCTGGCGGAACGCGTCCAACTGCTCTTCGGTGAGGCGGCCTTCCAAGTAGGCCCGCGCGTAGTTGCCGGGGGAGGAGTGGCCCTGCCAGAAGATCTGGTCACCACCACC
>NZ_BAABLN010000038.1:0-545 GCF_039544365.1 Kocuria gwangalliensis
CCCGCGGACTTCCTTACCGTCCACAGCCACCGCGGCCAGCCCACGTCCGGGACCGGTGGTGCGCGCAGTGGTCCAAGCCGCCAGGGCCGTGTCCAGGGCCACAGGATCCACCAAGGTGGCGATGCGGTGGATGGTGGCCAGCGACGGGGACCTGCCACACCCAAAGATCATCCGCTGCCCCTGGGCGCGGGCGGCCCATTCGGTGATCATCGTCAACGACCGCGCCCCGGACAGCACCGCGGCCACGAACACCAACAGCACCTCGGTGAAGGGGTAGCGCACCCCGCGCCGGGCCCGCGGGTCCGGCACCGAAGATAGTGCCTGGCGCAGCGAGGGTAGATCCTCCGCGCCCAACGGTGATCCACGATCGAAGTAGCGCGAAAGCAGGCCGGTGGGAGAAGATGGCATTGGAGGGCTCCTGGGAATCGGCGTTGTGGTAAACACCGGATTAACAGGAGCCCTTCGTGATGACCAGCAGCCACGCCGGGACCCCACAAGCCCGCGCGAAAATCCACACCACACTCACCGACTTTGAAATAGCCCTG
>NZ_BAABLN010000039.1:0-552 GCF_039544365.1 Kocuria gwangalliensis
AAGGGCGAACGGATCGTCGCCGCCGGGTTGGAGGAGCTGCGGCTAGGATTCCCGTTCCACATCCACGGGATCCATTCCGATAACGGCTCCGAGTTCATCAACCACCACCTGGCCCGCTGGTGCGCCACTCGCAAGATCACCTTTACCCGCGGCCGTTCCAGCCACAAGAACGATCAAGCCCACGTCGAGCAGAAGAACTGGTCGGTGGTGCGCCGAAACGTCGGCTACTTCCGTTACGACACCCCCCAAGAGCTCGACCTACTCAACCAGTTATGGCCACTGACCTCACGACAGGTCAACCTGTTTTTGCCCCAACAGAAGCTGCTCAGCAAAACCCGCGACGGTGCGATCGTGCGCAAGAAACACGACACCGCGACCACACCCATGCGTCGTCTACTCGATCAACACGGCGACATCGTGGACCCACACGACCGCCATCAGATCCAGGAGATGCTAACAGCCACCGACCTCCTCGCGCTGCGTCACCAAATCACTGACCTCCAAGCCAACCTCATCGACCTCGCCCGCCGCAGAGGACTCCTCCAGCAACGA
>NZ_BAABLN010000040.1:0-567 GCF_039544365.1 Kocuria gwangalliensis
CGCAGGAAACCTGGAAGATGACCGCGCCCGCGGAGTACGCACTGATCCCGGACCCGGACCAGTGGTTCGAAGCGTTGGGGGAGGAGGCGTCGAACAGGGTGGGCGAGTTGATGATGGAGCTGGCCGGTCCGGACCCGATGGGGGAGACCTACTTGGGGAAGGTGGGGCGGCTGAACGCGTCGAAGATGCAGGCGGAGGAGATCGTGCGCGCGCAGATGCTGACCCCGGACCCGTCCGTGCAGGAGGAGCCGCAGGAGGAGGATCCGGAGTCGGGGACGGCCGAGACCTTGGCGGAGATGAAGGAACTCGACCGGATCTATCGGGACTTCCTGGACGAGTCGGCGCAGGAGCAGGCCGAGCGGCCGTAACCCCGGAACCGGCCACAGGCCTTGTACCGGGGGCGGCTCCGGGGCGGTTCATCCCGCGGGCCCAGGAGCAGCTGGCCCCCTCCGGTGTCCAGGCGAGGTTCCGCGCCAACCTCGCAGCCCTGCGCGCCCTGCGCGAGCTGCAAGCCCAGGAACGGGCCGCCACCGAGACCGAGCGTGCCTCCTTGGCCCGCTGGGGGTC
>NZ_BAABLN010000041.1:0-600 GCF_039544365.1 Kocuria gwangalliensis
GAGCATCAGGCCATCAACCAAAAAAACAAATTCTTGGTATCAACAAACTAGGCACACTATTGAGTTGACAAACAACAAACCACTCCTCGACACCCTGCGGGTTCGAGGTCGGTTGCGATCTGCGAGCTTAGGCGAGATCGGAACGGCGGGTCAAATCCGGTTCAACCCTGGGGTTCTTCTGGAAACTCACCTTGCGATCTCTTGCTCGCGGGAATTCATCCTAGCACATCCGCGGCCTCTTACAACACCCTGGAATTGTGAAGGTTGAATCCTTTGTCGCCCGTCTCGGTCCTTCTCGGAAGAACTTCGCCGCGGCGACTCGGTAGACATTACACACTTGCCGCGGGAACGACAAACCCGCGACGAGACTCAGCTAAAAGGTCCGGGAACGGGAGCGGGTGCCTCACGTAAGAATGTCCGCGTAGTTCCCTGGGGTGATGAGCAGGGAGTTGTCGATGGCGTCGCGCCGTGAGATCACGAAGAAGTTCGCCCGCGAGTACGCGAAGGCGGGCAAGGTCGAGAAAAGCCGACTGCTGGATGAGTTGGTGCATGCCACGGGCTGGACTCGTGATCATGCCCGTCGCGCGATCCGCGCCGCGA
>NZ_BAABLN010000043.1:0-630 GCF_039544365.1 Kocuria gwangalliensis
ATTTCAAAGTCCGGTGAGTTGGCGGACGATTTCGGGGTGGTGGTCTAGTGCGCGCAGGGTGGCGGTGATGTTGGTGTGTCCGGCCAGGCGCACGATGTTGAGGGCGAGGTTTCGGATGCTTGCCATCACGTGGGGTCCATGGCCAGTACGGACCTGGGAGGCGTCCTCGCGGTAGGCGGTGTCGCGGACCCAGTGCAACCGGTTCTCGATGGCCCAGTGTCCGCGTAGCAGTTTCGCCAGTTCCCGGGCCCCGGCCAGGTGTGGCGGCAAGGAGGTGATAGCGAAGACCTGTTCACCGGTCTTCTCCCCGCTGCCGTGCTCGGCCCGGCCGCGCAGCAGGCGGATGGTCTGGGCGGCGTGGGGAAAATCGATCCGGGCCGGGGCCAAGGCCACGGTGGCTTCCCAGGTGCTGGTGCGCCCATGGGCTTTCTCGCGCAGCAGATAGCCGGGGGTGCGGTGGGACCAGCCCTGGGAGCCGATCCGGTTGCGCAGACCGGACTGGTTGGTTTTGACGGTGAACAAGTAGTGCCCGCCGCGGGCCACGATCGCGGTGGCCTGGGCCGCGATCGTGTGCAGCGCATCGGCGGTGATGACCACCCCGTCCAGGTTCCCCAACCGGTCCAGCAGGAT
>NZ_BAABLN010000044.1:0-655 GCF_039544365.1 Kocuria gwangalliensis
TGCGCGCCCTGCGCGAGCTGCAAGCCCAGGAACGGGCCGCCACCGAGACCGAGCGTGCCTCCTTGGCCCGCTGGGGGTCCTGGGGTGCCAGTGGGGTCGCGGAAATCTTCGACGAGTCCCGGACCGAGTACGAGGCCGACCGTGCGGAGCTGCGCGATTTGCTGGATGAGACCGAGTACGCAGCCGCCCGTCGAACGGTGATCAACGCCCACTACACCGACCCGGCGATCGCCGCCGAGCTCTGGGGCGCGCTGGAGGCTCTGGGGTTCCAGGGCGGGCGTGTGCTGGAGCCCGGTTCTGGGGCCGGCACCTTCATCGGCCTGGCCCCGGAAGGGGCGCAGATGACCGGGGTGGAGCTGGACCCGGTGACCGCGGCCATCTCGGCGGCGATCTATCCGGACGCCACGATCCGCACCGAGTCCTTCGCCGACACCCGGATGCCCGGGGGCGTCTTCGACGCGGCGGTGGGCAATGTGCCGTTCTCCCGGAATTCTCTACACGATCCCCGGTACAACGCGGCCGGGCATTCGATGCACAACCACTTCATTCTCAAGTCCTTGGCACTGACGCGGCCTGGTGGGGTGGTGGGGGTGATCTCCTCGGCGTTCACCCTGGATGCGCAGAACCCGGCCGCGCGCCGAGAGATGGCTGCCAC
>NZ_BAABLN010000045.1:0-669 GCF_039544365.1 Kocuria gwangalliensis
GTGGCAGGCCGATCACACCCTGCTCGACGTGGCGATCCTCGATCACCGGGGGCGCCCGGTGCGGCCGTGGCTGAGCGTGATCCTCGACGACTACTCCCGCGCGGTCGCCGGCTACACCGTCTTCACCGGCGCCCCCAATGCCGAGCAGACCGCCCTGGCCCTGCACCAGGCCGTGCGGGCCAAGCCGGATGCGCGGTGGCCGGTCCAGGGGTTGCCCGAGGTGCTCTACAGCGATCACGGGGCCGACTTCACCAGCACCCGGCTCGAGCGGGTCTGCTTGGACACCCACATCCGGCTCATCCACTCCCGTGTCGGGGTCTCGCAGGGGCGGGGGAAGATCGAACGCTTCTACGGCACGATCACCACCGAGGTGCTGCCGCATCTGCCCGGGCACATCCCGCACGGAACCGGCGGCACCCCCACCTCAGCACCATCCCTGGCCCTGGAGCAGCTCGACGCGGTGCTGGGGCGCTACCTGATCGAGGACTACCACGCTCGGGTGCACTCCGAGACCGGCCAGGCCCCGGCCGCCCGCTGGATCGGGGACGGGTGGATCCCCCGAGCCCCAGCACGACCGGAAGACCTCGACCTGTTGCTGCTCACCGCCGCGACCACCCGCATCGTCCAGCGCGACGGCATCCGTTTCCAAGGCACCCGCTACATCTGCCC
>NZ_BAABLN010000046.1:0-694 GCF_039544365.1 Kocuria gwangalliensis
GACGAGAAAGCGTGGACCGGCATCAGGTACCCGCAGGCGATCTTCGACGAGGACACCGGCACGTGGATCTCCAAGGCGGAGGTCGCCGAGGTCCCCTTCACCGCGTTCACCTCAAGGAAAAAACCGAACGGGTCCCCGGTCGACTGGTGGTGCGCCGAATCCCGGAACTGAACCCCCAGGACACCAACCAGCCGACACTGTTCGACACCCACCGCTTCCACGCCTTCTTCACCACCACCGACCCGGAGGTGCTGGACACGGTGACCGCGGACCAGACCCACCGGGGCCACGCGCTCATCGAGCAGGTCAACGCCGACTTGAAAGACAGCGCCCTGGCCCACCTGCCCTCCGGACATTTCGGGGCCAACGGCGCCTGGCTGGTCTGCGCGGTGATGGCCTACAACCTGACCCGCACCGCCGGGACCCTCGCCGCCGGAGAGTTCACCCGGGCCCGGACCGGGACCATCCGGGCCAGGCTCGTGAATCTGCCGGCCCGGATTGCTTCCAGTGCCCGCAGGATCCGGATGCGCCTGCCCGAGACCTGGCCCTGGCAACAGGGATTCGAGCGGCTCTCCACCCGCCGGGCATCGGCACAACCGAAAGAACATCAATGGAACACCACCGGTAGCGAGGCCGGCCACCACGTCACGCCAAAAAACGGCTCAGTGCCGATCCGGGATATCGGCCGCCGGCC
>NZ_BAABLN010000047.1:0-822 GCF_039544365.1 Kocuria gwangalliensis
CTAGACAGCCCGACGGTGGCCATGGAAGTCGGAATCCGCTAAGGAGTGTGTAACAACTCACGGGCCGAATGAACTAGCCCTGAAAATGGATGGCGCTCAAGCGTGCTACCCATACCTCGCCGTCGGGGTAGAAACGACGCCCCGACGAGTAGGCAGGCGTGGGGGTCCGTGACGAAGCCTTGGGAGTGATCCCGGGTCGAACGGCCCCTAGTGCAGATCTTGGTGGTAGTAGCAAATACTCAAATGAGAACTTTGAGGACTGAAGTGGGGAAAGGTTCCATGTGAACAGCAGTTGGACATGGGTTAGTCGATCCTAAGGCATAGGGAAGTTCCGTTTGAAAGGCGCCCTCGTGCGCCGTGTGCCGAAAGGGAAGCCGGTTAACATTCCGGCACCTGGATGTGGATTCTCCACGGCAACGTAACTGAACGCGGAGACGTCGGCGGGGGTCCTGGGAAGAGTTCTCTTTTCTTCTTGACAGCCTTCCACCCTGAAATCGGTTTGTCCGGAGCTAGGGTTCCATGGCTGGCAGAGCCCCGCACCTTTGCGGGGTCCGGTGCGCCCCCGACGACCCTTGAAAATCCGCGGGAAGGAATAGTTTTCACGCCAGGTCGTACTCATAACCGCAGCAGGTCTCCAAGGTGAACAGCCTCTAGTTGATAGAACAATGTAGATAAGGGAAGTCGGCAAAATGGATCCGTAACTTCGGGATAAGGATTGGCTCTAAGGGTCGGGCCCGCTGGGCCTTGGGGGAAACCCCTCGGAGCAGGGGGGCACTAGCCGGGCAACCGGCCGGCGCCCCCCAGCACTGGGGCGGGGACGCC
>NZ_BAABLN010000048.1:0-842 GCF_039544365.1 Kocuria gwangalliensis
TGAGATGAGGAACGGGCTCCTCGCCACAGGATGGAAGTTCCTACACAAACATCCGCACGAAAGAGCCCGTTCATGACCCACGTTAACGCACCCCTGACACCGACCGGCCAGCTGCGCATGGTATTGCGCCACATCGAGGACGGGATCCCCAAGGCCCACGTGGCCGCCGAGTTCCGCGTCAGCCGGCCCACGGTGGCCACCTGGGTGGCCCGCTACCTCGCGGCCGGCGAGGCAGGTCTGGTTGACCGCCCCTCGATTCCG
This sequence comes from Kocuria gwangalliensis, assembly GCF_039544365.1. Taxonomy (NCBI): domain Bacteria; kingdom Bacillati; phylum Actinomycetota; class Actinomycetes; order Micrococcales; family Micrococcaceae; genus Kocuria; species Kocuria gwangalliensis. The sequence goes on from NZ_BAABLN010000048.1 coordinate 262, forward strand.
CGGCGCAGCCAGCAGCGCACCCCGGCGCCGGTCGTGGAACTGATCGAGTCCCTGCGCCGGGAGCGGAAGTGGTCGGCCCGGCGTATCCACCACCACCTGCTCGGCCTCGGCCACCAGTTGCACCTGCGCACCGTGGGCCGGTGGCTGCACCGACTCGGTATCTCCCGGCTGCGTGATCTGACCCCGGCCGGCGAGAACGCCCGCAGGACCCCGGCGCGGATCCGCGCTGCGTGGCCCGCCGCCTTTGGTCCACCTGGATGTGAAGAAGGTCGGCAAGATCCCCGACGGTGGCGGCTGGGCCACCCACGGCCGCGGTAGCGCCCAGGCGTTGAAGTCCAAGCGCGGGCCGGGGGCGAGGGTCGGTTACACCTACCTGCACTCGGCCGTGGACGGCTTCTCCCGTCTGGCCTACACCGAAGCCCTCGACGACGAGAAAGCGGTGACCACGATCGGGTTCTTCGCCCGGGCCAGAACCTTCTTCGCCGCCCACGGGATCCACAGGATCCACCGGGTCGTGACGGATAACGGGGCCAACTACCGAGCCCGGGACTTCACCCGCACCGTGAAAGCCCTGGCCTCCC
>NZ_BAABLN010000049.1:0-955 GCF_039544365.1 Kocuria gwangalliensis
AACTCGGCGAAATTGCAGTACGAGTAAAGATGCTCGTTTCGCGCAGCAGGACGGAAAGACCCCGAGACCTTTACTATAGTTTGGTATTGGTGTTTGGTGTGGCTTGTGTAGGATAGGTGGGAGACTGTGAAACTATCACGCTAGTGGTGGTGGAGTCGTTGTTGAAATACCACTCTGGTCACTCTGGATATCTAACTTCGGCCCGTAATCCGGGTCAGGGACAGTGCCTGATGGGTAGTTTAACTGGGGCGGTTGCCTCCTAAAGAGTAACGGAGGCGCCCAAAGGTTCCCTCAGCCTGGTCGGCAATCAGGTGTTGAGTGTAAGTGCACAAGGGAGCTTGACTGTGAGAGTGACAGCTCGAGCAGGGACGAAAGTCGGGACTAGTGATCCGGCGGTACATTGTGGAATGGCCGTCGCTCAACGGATAAAAGGTACCTCGGGGATAACAGGCTGATCTTGCCCAAGAGTCCATATCGACGGCATGGTTTGGCACCTCGATGTCGGCTCGTCGCATCCTGGGGCTGGAGTTGGTCCCAAGGGTTGGGCTGTTCGCCCATTAAAGCGGTACGCGAGCTGGGTTCAGAACGTCGTGAGACAGTTCGGTCCCTATCCGCTGCGTGCGTTGGAAATTTGTGGAGGTCTGTCCTTAGTACGAGAGGACCGGGACGGACGAACCTCTGGTATGTCAGTTGTTCCGCCAGGAGCATCGCTGATTAGCTACGTTCGGAAGAGATAACCGCTGAAAGCATCTAAGCGGGAAGCTTGCTCCGAGATGAGATTTCCTGACCCCCCTTCGAGGGGGTGAGAGGTCCCCAGTAGACCACTGGGTTGATAGGCCGGAAGTGGAAGCGTTGTAAGACGTGGAGCTGACCGGTACTAATACACCGAAAACTTATACACCACCAACAATCATCAATGATTGATGCGAGCGTCCACTATGTGGTTGACAACCAA
>NZ_BAABLN010000050.1:0-962 GCF_039544365.1 Kocuria gwangalliensis
GGGGAGACGAACTGGTGAACCGCTTCCAGTTCGTCGAGGACCACAAGGACGCCTGGGGCGTGAAGCGGTTGTGCGAGGTCATCGAGATCGCCCGGTCGTCGTTCTACGCCTGGCTGGCCGCCGAGCCGGCACGGGCGGCCAGGGCGGCGGCCGACGCGGCGCTGGTATCGCGGATCCGGGTGCTGCAGGACCCGGCCCGGGGCGGGGACCGCGCCTACGGCGCGCCCCGGATCACGGCCGACCTCAACGAGGACGTGCCGGCCGGTGACCGGGTCAACCACAAGCGCGTGGCCCGGGTGATGCGCGAGCACGCTCTGGCCGGGATCCGGTTGCGCAAACGCGTGAGGACCACGATCCCGGACCAGTCCGGCAGGCGGTTCCCCGACCTGATCGGCCGCGACTTCAGCACCGGCGCGCCGTGCTGCCGTTACGTCGGTGACATCACCTACCTGCCCCTCGAGGACGGCACGAACCTCTACTTCGCCTCCTGCATCGACCTGGGCTCCCGGAAGCTCGCCGGATGGGCCATGGCCGGGCACATGCGCACCGAGCTCGTCGAGGACGCGCTGAAGGTCGCCTGGTGCGAGCGTGGGACGCTGGCCGGGGCGGTGTTCCACTCCGACCACGGCTCGGTCTACACATCGAAGTCCTACGCAGCGCTGTGCGAGCAGCTCGGGGTGAGGCAGTCGATGGGAGCGGTCGGCTCATCGGCCGACAACGCCCTCGCCGAAAGCCTCAACGCGGCCCTCAAGCGTGAGCTGCTCGAAGGCCGCGCCGCGTTCCCCGACGCGCCCACCGCCTACCGGGCCGTGTTCCGATGGGCGAACCGCTACAACACCCGCCGACGCCACTCCGCGATCGGGAACATCGCCCCGAACGCCTACGAAACCGCCGCCTCCGCTACGCTCACGGAAGCGGCATAACCGAAACGACACCGTGTCCACGATTCGGGGTCAAGGCCC
>NZ_BAABLN010000051.1:0-1015 GCF_039544365.1 Kocuria gwangalliensis
CTGATATGTAGGGATTCCTTGTCAAGAGGGCAGGGTGAGGCGCCGTCCGGAAGCTATCCGGGCGGCGCCTCGTGTTGGCCCAGCCGGTGCTGACCGGGAAGCGTGTCGGTGGCGACGCGCGGTCAGACTGATATGCGCGGGTTGGGTACCGCAGGACGGTGTTCGGCTGGAGCGGACCGCGTGTCTAGGATCGAGCGTGGCACCGAGGTGAAGAACACCACGGTGCTGCTCATAGGTGTTTCGCGGATCGCTCCACGCGCTGCCTCCCGGGACCACCGGCGGGCCGGCTTGTGGGGCGGGGGGCCTATCCGGTGGTGACCTCCTCCATCACGGCCAAAGACCAGCACCATCCAGCCAGCTCCCGGGCGATGGCCACATTGGCGATCGTGGAACGCTTTTTGCGTTCGAGCATTCGCAGCCAGCGTTCGTGCAACCTGCGGTTGCCCGCATCGCCGCGAGCCCGGGCGGCGGCCGGGGCCAAGTCCCAGCGATCGCGCATGGTCTTGCCGATGCGGTATGCCGGGCGGTGGTGCCAGGCTGCTTCGACCAGCAGCCGCCGGGCATGGGTGTTACCGGTCTTGGGTGTCCGGCCCCTGTGCTCTGCTGGTCCCAGAGGAGTGCTCGGAGGGCACCAACCCGACGAAGGCCCCGATGGTGTTGCCGGTGAAACGGTGCCAGTCACCGATTTCCACGGCCAGCCCGAACCCGGTCAGCGTCGAGATCCCGCGCAAGCACCCCAATCGATGAACCACCTCGCAGAACTGGGACTCGGTGGCCATTTTCCTGATCGCTTGATCCAGCCGGTCACGGCGGGCCAGAGTGGCCAGCACCGTCTCGTGCTCGGCGTCAAAAGCCATCCGAGTCGCCGGGGATTCCAAGTGCTGGCGGGCCAGCCACGCGTGATGGGCCCCGGTCCAGGCCTGCCCACCGTCATAGACGATCCCATGGCGCAGCAGCAATTTTGAAAGCCGGTGGCGGGCGCGCATCAGATCTGAACGGCAGTCCTCTCTGGCCC
>NZ_BAABLN010000052.1:0-1050 GCF_039544365.1 Kocuria gwangalliensis
TGAATCGCCCCGGGTTTAATGGAGACATCGTTAACCCGGAAGGATGGGCGGCATGGTCGCACCACGGAAGTACCCCGACGAGCTACGCGAGCGAGCCACAAGGATGGCGATCGATGCGCGACAGGACCCGGCCACTCGAGCCGGCGCGTTCCGTCGGATCGGGGAACAACTCGGTGTCCACCCCGAAGCGCTGCGGACGTGGGTGAAGAAGGCTGAGATCGATGAAGGACTCAGACCGGGAACCACCTCGGACGACGCAGCCCGGATGGCCGAACTCGAGAGGGAGGTCCGCGAGCTGCGGCGGGCGAATACGATCCTGCGGCAGGCATCGGCTTTCTTCGCGGCGGAGCTCGACCGCCCCTCCCGGTGATGTGCGCGTTCATCGACGCGCACCGGGACGAGCACGGGGTCGAGCCGATCTGCAGGATCTTGCAGATCGCCCCGAGCAGCTACTACGCCCACCGCACCCGCGAGCCTTCAGCCAGGCAGCAGCGGGACGAGCAGCTGACGCAGGAGATCACACAGGTGCATGAGGAGAACTACGGCGTCTACGGGGCGCGGAAGGTTCATGCCGAGCTGCGCAGGCAGGGCCACGAGGTGGCCCGGTGCACCGTCGAGCGGCTGATGCGAAAGGCGGGACTCCGCGGCGTTAGCCGAGCGAAGGGGCCCCGGACGACGAAACCGGCACCGGAGACGAGTAGACCTGCGGATCTCGTCAATCGTGACTTCACGGCCGAGGCGGTCAACCAGTTGTGGGTCGCGGACATTACGTATGTGCGGACGTTCGCCGGATGGGTGTATGTCGCGTTCGTCCTGGATGTGTTCTCGCGTCGGATCGTGGGCTGGCAGGTGTCCACGAGGCTGTACACGGCGCTGGCGATCGATGCGTTGGAGATGGGGATCTGGACGCGTCGGCGTGATGGTGCTGATCTGTCTGGCCTGGTCCATCACAGCGACCGTGGAGTTCAGTATCGTGCCGTGCGTTACGCGGAGCGACTCGCGGTAGAGGATGCTGTCGCGTCGGTCGGGTCACGTGGTGACTCGTATGAC
>NZ_BAABLN010000053.1:0-1071 GCF_039544365.1 Kocuria gwangalliensis
CAGCCGTCCGCGCCTGTGCCAAGGTGGTCTTGAACCTTCCTGCGGTGGTCATGGGACAGCCGACCCAACCCATTGTGATGGAGGGCCCAGCACGGGGTCCCGCCGAGGACCCCGCCGCTGAGGAACGCGAAGACTACCGGCTGTTCCTCGAAGACCTGGTCATCGTCCAGCGCCACACCCGCCAGAAGTTCATCCCACCAGAGGTGATCTCCGAGTACGAACGCACCGTGATTCGGTTCCTGCGACTACTCCTGGAAGGACACATCGTCTCGGTCCCGCGGCTGCGCAGCATCGGCGTCACTGTGGACCCAGACAGACCCTTAGCAGATGAGGATCTGCTGCGAAGTGAAGGTTTTGCGTGCTTCGTCCAGCAAGAGACATTCTCCGTCCAGCTGTGGGGACACACGCTCAACGTTCCCGGCCCGGTGGCCACCTACCACCCCGCCGTGCACATGGAACCCTTGGACGATAACGGCACCACAATCAGGGGCGACCACACGGGGCGCATCGCTCCCCTCAACGGTGGCTACTTCGTCGCCTACCGGCCCGGCCTTGTTACAGGAACCAATCCGGCCCCCACCGCATGGGGGTTGCGCGGCATCCCCGAGCAGCTCACCTACAATGCAGACGGGCCACACTGACAAATCCCCTCGAGGACATGATCACGGTGTGGGGAGCCCGCGGCATTGAGAGCGCCATACGACATGTCAAGGTCGCGGTCAGCGTCACGGCAGCCACCGCGGGCCGTGAGGCGCAGCGAATCCAGCGGAATCTGCACCCAACTCTGGGACACGTTGCCCCGTGCCCACATGTGCACGGCAAAAGCTCCAATCGCTCCGCGGCTTTTCCCGCACCCATGATGGACACGGGGACCCCAACCGACCACCCGACCACAGCCGGCAGCTCACCTCACACACGCACGTGACACTTCCGTAACCGCCGCCTGTGGACGGCTTCCTGAGCGAGTTCTCACCACGCAACAACGGTGCCCGCTCCCCAATGGGGAGCGGGCACCGTTTGTCTCAACAGATCAAGGTGAGCGAACGTTTACATCTCCACTTCCCCCTCGCG
>NZ_BAABLN010000054.1:0-1178 GCF_039544365.1 Kocuria gwangalliensis
ATCCTCAAGGACCTGATGCGCGAGAAGGATTTCGGCCACCGCATCGTGCCGATCGTTCCCGATGAGGCCCGTACCTTCGGTATGGACTCGTTCTTCCCGACCGCCAAGATCTACAACCCCAACGGACAGAACTACCTCTCCGTGGACCGTGAACTGATGCTGGCGTACAAGGAGTCCGAGCAGGGGGTGATCTTGCACCCGGGCATCAATGAGGCCGGTGCGACCTCAGCGTTCACCGCGGCCGGCACCTCCTACGCCACCCACGGCGAACCGATGATCCCGTTCTACATCTTCTACTCGATGTTCGGGTTCCAACGCACGGGCGATTCTTTCTGGGCCGCGGCGGACCAGCTGGCCCGCGGATTCATCATTGGCGCCACCGCCGGTCGGACCACGCTGGCGGGCGAGGGTCTGCAGCACATGGACGGTCACTCGCCCCTGTTGGCGGCCACCAACCCGGCCGTGATCCACTACGACCCGGCCTACGGCTACGAGATCGCGCACATCGTCAAGCGCGGTATCGAGCAGATGTACGGCACGGGCGACGAGGACCACAACGTCATGTACTACCTCACGGTGTACAACGAGCCGATCCACCAACCCGTTGAACCGGAGAACGTGGACGTCGAGGGCATCATCAAGGGCATCTACCTGCTCAAGCCGGCCGAGAAGGAGGGCCCCCGCGCCCAGTTGCTCGCCTCCGGCGTGGGTGTGCCGTGGGCCATTGAAGCGCAGAAGATCCTCGCCGAGGACTGGGGTGTTTCCGCCGATGTGTGGTCGGTGACCTCCTGGGTCAACCTGCGCCGCGATGCGCAGGCCGCCGAGGAAGAGGCGTTCCTCAACCCCAACGAGGGCGCCCGCACCCCGTACGTGGCACAGGCTCTGGCCGGTGCCACCGGACCGGTGGTGGCCACGAGCGACTTCGCATCGGATCTGCCGGACATGATTCGCCAGTACGTGCCCAATGAGTGGGCCTCACTGGGAGCGGACGGGTTCGGTTTCTCCGACACCCGCGCCGGTGCGCGCCGCTTCTTCAAGATTGATGCGCATTCCATGGTGGTACGGACCTTGGAGATGTTGGCCAAGCGCGGCGAGGTGGACTGGTCCGCACCGGCGCAGGCGATCGACAAGTACGACCTGCTCGACCCGAACGCCGGGACCTCCGGCAACGCCGGCGG
>NZ_BAABLN010000055.1:0-1199 GCF_039544365.1 Kocuria gwangalliensis
CGAGAAAAGCCGACTGCTGGATGAGTTGGTGCATGCCACGGGCTGGACTCGTGATCATGCCCGTCGCGCGATCCGCGCCGCGAACACGCGCAAGGGCGCTGCGAGCCAGCAGCAACGCAAGCCGCGGCCACGGAAGTACTCCTACGACGCGCTGGTCGTGTTACAGGAGGTATGGCGGCTGTCTGGCCAACCCTCGGGGAAGTACCTGGCCGCGATCATGGACGACACCCTCGAACGGCTGGTCCGGTTTCGGGAACTGGGCAAAGTCGAACCACGCCTTACCCCGGAGGTGTTGAACGAGGTGCAATCGATGAGTGCGGCAACGATCGACCGGTACCTGAAGCCGCACAAGGACGCCGCGTACCCGATTGCGTTGTCGGGCACGAAACCATCGCATATTCTGCGTTCGTCGGTCCCGACGCGCACCAGCATGGACGCCCCACTCACCACTGCGGGGTTCCTGGAGCTGGACACCGTCGCGCACTGCGGCCACACTCTCAAGGGCGAGTTCTTGCGCACTCTGACGGGCACCGACCCGGTGGCGGGGTGGACAATGCTGCGCACGATCCGCAACAACGCCTACGTCCACATCCACGGTGCCCTCGAATGGATGCGCTCCCACGCCCCCGTCCCGGTCGCCGGGGTGGACTTCGATAACGGGTCGGAGTTCATGAACTGGGGTGTGATCGCCTGGGCCGACACGCACGAGATCCCCGTCACCCGGGGCCGTCCCTACAAGCACAACGACAACGCCCACGTCGAGCAACGCAACGGCGACTGGGTCCGCAGACATGCGTTCCGCTACCGCTACGAGACCAAGCACGAGATGGATCTGCTCAACGAGCTCTGGGGCCTGGTGATGGCCCGCAAGAACTACCTCCTGCCCTGTGTGAAAGCCGTGGACTGGGCCCACACGAAAGCCGGGCGGAAGAAGCGGATCTACGACGCCCCGCGCACCCCCTACCAGCGGCTGCTCGACGCCGGCGTCCTCGACACCAAGACCACCGACCGCCTAACCCGCGAACACGAAACACTCAACCCAGCACAGATCACCCAACGGATCACCCAGATCCAGCAGCAACTCATCGAATTAGCCGCCGCACGCACCCAGGGCACCCGCCCCGCCGCGTGAGCTACGCGGACATTTCACCTGAGGCAAGCACGAACACCATCCGGACATCTTGACATGAGGCAAGACG
>NZ_BAABLN010000056.1:0-1320 GCF_039544365.1 Kocuria gwangalliensis
ATGTGGCGCAGGAACTGCTCGTGGATGCTCGGGGACACCCACACCGCCCCGATCCTCGCCTCGATCTCATCGGCCCCCAACGGCGCCGGCAGCACTGACTCCAAAGCGGCGACATTGGACTGGAACTTCTCATCAGCGGCCGACGCCGCCAGGGCGGTGTCGAGCTTCTCGCGCACGTCCCCGGACAGGTACTCCGCCCGGGTCTCGTAGACCCCGGCCTCCCCGGGCACCTCGTAGACCAACTCCCCCAGGGACTCCCGCGCGCCGGCCTCGTCGGTGCCCAGCAGCCGGGCGACGTTAGCCATATCCACGGTCCCCAGCGTGTCCAAAGTGACGGCCAGGGCCTCGTCGGGGGTGTCCACCCCGAGCACAGGCCGGCGGGGTTGCACCTGCCGCTCGGACAGCAGTCCGGCGGGGGTGGCCGCACCGGTGCCCTCGTCGAAGTACTCCAGGCCCATCACCAGGGGCCCGAACGGATCCCGGCGGATCGTGGCCACCGGCCGTGGCGTGATGCGGGCCATGATGTCCGCCCCCGCCTCGTCGTACTTGCCGGTGCGGCGTTCCGTGAACCGGTTGATCGGCCCGTAGCGGTCGTAGTAGCTCAGGTAACTGGTGCGCAGCTGTTCACGCATCGCGTCGAGGACCGGGGTGTCCTCAACGTTGGTCGCCTCCATCGTCAGCACCGCACGGGCCGCATCACGCAACCCCAGCAGGGCACGCAACTCGGCCTGCTGGGTAGTTGGCACCGGCAACGGGGCATGCACACCCTCGACCGTGACCTGGGTGAAGGCCCCGTCCTCCCGCGCGGTGATGTGTCCGACTTGTTCCTGCTCAGACGCTGGGATCAGGGCCGCCGCTTCGAGCTGCTGCTCCCCGGTGCGCTCAGCCATGCCTCGACCTTGAGCCAGCGCCTGCCCGGTGACGTCCACCAATTGGGCGCGCAGCTGCTCACCCGTGGCGCTCAGGTCCTCCGCGCGCACGGTCAAGGTGGCGGCCCCGTACATGTCGTTGCCCACGGTGGGCTGCCCCAGGACCCGCTCGGGGTGGTTGAGGAAATATGCGTTCATCCGGGCTTCCTCACCCCCCAGCTCAACCGTGCTGGACTCCACCCAGGACAGGTCCAACGGCTCCTCCCCAGGCAGCCGGCGCCGGAAGATCAGCACATCGGTCAGCGCGTCGGTGCCCGCCGCCCTCCGGTGGGCACCGGTGGGCAGGCGCACCGCCCCCAGCAGGTCAGCGGTGGCAGCCATCTCTCGGCGCGCGGCCGGGTTCTGCGCATCCAGGGTGAACGCCGAGGAGATCACCCCCACCACCCCACCA
>NZ_BAABLN010000057.1:0-1332 GCF_039544365.1 Kocuria gwangalliensis
CTCGTCGGGGTACTTCCGTGGTGCGACCATGCCGCCCATCCTTCCGGGTTAACGATGTCTCCATTAAACCCGGGGCGATTCAGGAGCATCAAAAAGCTCAGAACCGTGTCGAACGACTCGTCTTGAAAGGGCAGCCGCCTGGCATCGGCCTGACGCGCCTGGGCCAGGGCGAATCCGGCCAGACGATCCTGCCCCGCCTGCACCATCGCCGGGTCGGCGTCGGTCGTGGTGAGCCGCACCCGGGGATGGGCTCGGGCGACGGCTTCGGCCATCGCACCGCTGCCTCCACCGATCTCCAGCAGGTCCCCGGTGAGGGGGAACCCCTGGGTCGCCCAGGGAATCATCCGCCGGGCCACAAGACCCCATGGCGCGCTGCGACAGAAGGAGGCCTCCAGGGCGGACATCTTTGGCATGGTCTCCACCTCTTAGCGCACCTGCAGGGTTTCCGCCGAGCCTAGTTCCACGATCGACGGCAGTGAACCATCCCGGCAAACGGGGGGCAACCTGGCCGCCCACACCCCGTGCGGTGGGGGCGGAGGCGCGACGGATCAGGGATCTCATCCACCGTCTGAGCTCGGCCGGCGGATGGGTTAGAGGCCGAAGGCCCCGCCCTCGAGGAGGATGACCACGCCCAGGCCGATCAGCACGATCGGGAATAGGATGTGTTCCCAGCGTTCCAGGACCTCGGCGATGGGTTCGCGGGTGGCCACATACTTGGCGAGGGCCACCAGCACCGCGACCATGGTCAAAAAGGCGAGGCAGTAGGCCACCATCGCGGTCGGTCCCACGGTGGCGAACACGGGCACGTAGACCCCGATGTTGTCCCCTCCGTTGGCGAAGGTGATCAATCCGGCCGGGGCCAGACACGGGGCCTCAGACGCGGATGTCCTCGTAGAGCAGGGTCGAGATGTACCGCTCACCGAAGTCGCACACGACCGCCACAATCAGCTTGTCCCGGTTCTCCTCCTTGGCGGCCTCCTGCAGGGCGGCCCACACGATGGCGCCCGAGGAGATCCCGCCGAGGATGCCCTCCTGGGTGCCCAGCTCGCGCGCCACGCGCACGGAGTCCTCGACGGTCACGTCGTAGACGTCGTCGTAGATCTCCCGGTCGAGGTTGTCGGGGACGAAGTTCGCGCCGAGGCCCTGGATCTTGTGGGGCCCGGCCTTGCCCTCGGTCAGCAGCGGGGAGTCGGCCGGCTCGACGACGACGAGGCGGATGTCCTTCTTCTGCTCGCGCAGGTAGCGTCCGGCGCCGGTGATGGTGCCGCCGGTGCCCACGCCGGAGACGAAGACGTCGACCTGGCCGTCGGTGTCCTCCCAGATCTCGGGGCC
>NZ_BAABLN010000058.1:0-1823 GCF_039544365.1 Kocuria gwangalliensis
GGCCGGGTTCTCGATGATCCACGTCGGCTCCGGCACCGCCGGGTGCATCAGGTTCAACAACGCGGCCTCGTCATCGACGTCGACGACGAGGAAATTTAACCAATCGGCCGGGTTGAGCTGGAGGAACGCGAACTCCCCAGCAGGCCGCCCACGGTTCGGGAATGCCTGCGACTTGGTCTGACCGCACCGGAAGTACTCGATCCGGTGGTGTGCTAAGAACCGGCGGGCCGGGGTCTCGGGGCAAAAAAGGACAATATCCAGCAAGGCAGGGTCCACTTGTGGACGCGCCTCAGGTACACTAGGGGACATAACAGTCCCCTGATATTGGATTCATGACAGGTTCCGATTCAGTTAGCTGTTGAAACGGCTGTCGCGAGTTTGGAGACCTGAGACAGCCAAATGACTTCGACGGCCCGCCCTGCCAGGCGGGTCGTCAGTCGTTTAAGCGGAATTAGCCAGCGGTAGGCGCGGCTCCTCCCTGTTATCAAGCTTGTTGGGTCGTCCCGCATCGCGATCGATCAAGGCACCGATGTACTCAGCCATGCTGAGTCCCGTTCGACGAGACGCTTCGATGGCCGCGCGATGCTGCTCAGGAGACACGCGCGTGGACAACGCCACTTTGTGTCCTTGCAGCTTTGGTTGCTGGTACTCGGTCATGAAGCCATCGTTGCATACTGCAACCGCAACCGGTAGCAGTGTGGGGTGTGTCTCCATGATTTCCTTGCCCCTTTGTTTTTGAACCCTGACGCAGTGAAGGCTCCCATCTAGGTGTATCGCATCAATCATACAGTTTTTTGAACATGTTCAACATAAACACGTTTAAGTCCCAGGTAGCCTTGGGGGCATGTTTTGGCTAGGGGGAACTGTTTCGCATTCCGATTTTGATGTGCTGGCTGAGCTGCCGGACCATCTCACTTGGGGGAGTCTTCATTTGGAGGTGCAGCGTCGGCACGGCAAGCCAGTCCATATCGAGCCTGCCCCCGTGGGGTTGGGCCAGGACGTCACGGGGCTGTGGTTGGAGAAAGCTGAGCAGTCCTGGATTTTCCATGCTGCCGGTGAGAGCGAGCTGCTGCGCCGGCACGTGATTCTGCACGAGTATGGACACATCCTTCTCATGCACGGTGGATGCGAGCTGACGCTAGGAAATGCCTTCGCCCATATTGGAGGCTCCCGGCGGATCAAGACCCTCCTTGGACGTTCCTCGACCTGGACAGCCCAGGAGATCGCGGCAGAGAACGCCGCCACGAGGTTAGCCGCCAGACTGACCCGGCGGGTGGACCCTCTGCTCGAGGTCTTTTAATGAGCCTCGGTGCGGTGTTGAGTCTGCTCAAAGCCGTAGCCTGCATCTTCGCCGTCGTGGCGGTGGTCGTTCGTCTGCCACGAGTAGCGCGGCGACGCCAAGTGGACTTCGTCTGGATGGGCACGGCGTTGGCTGCGCTGGCCTTCTCGGCTAACGGGGTCATGGTTCCTGAACGGAGCGTGGATGCGTGGCTGGGTGGAGAGAACATCTTCCACCTGGTGCGCAGCCTGCTCGCGCTTAGCGCTGTATGGTGCCTGCGGGCGGCCCTCGTCCAGTCCCTACAGCGCAGGGACTGGAGCCGGTCGCGGACATTGGGGGAGACCGCCATTGGCGGTACCTTACTGCTGGGGCTGACGATAGCGTTCTTCTCGATCGATCGGGACCCGACCTCGAGAGCGTTCATCCCGGACCACCTTGCCCAGGGCGGCACCTTGGGTTACACGCTGCTCATCATGGTGATGGGAGCGTGGAACGCCACCGATGTTGCCCGTGTCGCCTTCCAGGAACTCACCCTGCGCCAGCC
>NZ_BAABLN010000059.1:0-2227 GCF_039544365.1 Kocuria gwangalliensis
AATGCTGCCGTTGAGGCTGAGGAGCTGTGGGACTCCGGGGACCGGCGGGCCAACCTGGCCAGTCGACTCATGGACGCCCTCGGTGGCACCGAGGAAGGCCGTGATGGTGTGCGCGCACGCCTGGCGGCAGACCGGGACCAGGGCACGCCCCCGATCGAGGCGGTGCGCTCCACTATGCGGGGCCCCAAGGCCCGGAAGAACACTGGACGCGGGCAGGGGCGCGAGAGGGACCTGGGGCTGGGCTGAGGCCAGCGGCGACACAGAGAAGGTGAAGTTACTGAACTCGATCACCTCTGAGTCAGCCCAAGAATCTGTGCGTCTTGCTTTTTGGAATTCTCACGGCCCCTTTCCCTGCGGGTGTCGGAATCGACATCTACACGGAAACTAGTAACTACGAGCCACCACAGCAGTGCGGCTACTGATCAGATGTCCGTGAGGAATGCTTGATTCTATGCCGGCGCGACTGCGGTGATGATGTGCAGCTCCAGGAAGCAGGCCCGGGTCCAATGGGCAGAGGGCGTTCGGGTTGTGATAAACGTTCATGCCATCAATCCACGACTCTTCGTACCCTTCGGTGACCCTCGATTCGAAAGTCGCCCCCGTAGGATTTCCGTTGGATGACAGTCTTATCCCGGTGTGAACGAGCGTCACCGTCGGTGCCCCTAGTCCTACTTTGACCCCCATACGGTTAAACTTTGCGAGGGTTCCGCTTCCATTGAAGACAACTGCGCTGATGTGTTCAGCGCCGGCCTGGTCAAAAAAGCACGATTCGATTTCCTTGCCCTTCCATCGATGATGCGTGATGGTACGAGGGGCGACTGTGACACCTGATTCAGTGCTCTCTTCGTCGAAAGCGAGGCCGTATAAATAGCGGGGGAGCGAAACGCCGCTATAAGTCATCGACATCTCATCATGGAAGTCCTGAATTGCCAGGACCAACGGCGTACCCGAAACACCAGGATGTTCCCAATACCGCTTCATGAGCTTCGCAGTCAACGGACCTGCGAAGCGCACGGGTAGATAGTTTTCCACGTAGTCGGCCAATGCAGCTTCCGTTCGTGGCTTCTGGGACGGAAAGGGCTGGCCGTTGACCACCGATGGATTGATAGTGGTCGCCTCGAGATAGAACTGACCGTCGAGACCTCTCGCAAGGAAGTCCGGTGCGGGATCTGGCTGGGAAACGGCGTACCCCCTCTCGACCAGCGTGGCGAAAAGGTAAAGCTCCCAGACGCGCGCGTCAAATCCGGTCGTCTGAAACTGTTCAACATAGTTGCCGTCTTGATTCTCATACCAACGCATCATCAAGGTGATCAGCTCGCGAGCTGGCGAGAACCTATCTCCGAATGCAAGATAGCGGAAGCTTTCATGGAACCGCTTCTCCTTCACCACTGGAGTGAAGAAGTCGACAGGGTTTGTCTCGTCACCTTGGACGCGCTCTAGCTCCAGATATGACTCCACCTGACCCATGAGCGGGCCAATTGCGGCGATCGCGCCGGTTGCGTCGGCGTAGTAAGAGGTCTGTTTCACCCAGCGGAAGCGACCCATCAAGTCGCGAGCAAACAGCGCCCCCGAATACTCCTCATCGGTGTCAAGGCATAATGCCGCGAGTACCGCGCCGCTGTCCGACTCGAACCAAGCCAGCTCTCGAATCAGGAGCACAGCTTCAGGTTGACGACTGAACCCAGCGTAGGCATCGAAACGCGCCCGCGAAATTTGTTTCACTTAGTTGTATCCTGTTCCCATGTTTGGTCCGGCTCATCGCCGGGCAATATCGTCCCAGGACGCGGTTTTGAACCACCGAAGAAGTTCAGCTGCATCGCTCAGGTTTGCTCTTAGCTCAGGTGTAAGAAATCTGGAAGGATTCTTTGGGAAAACCCGTCCGTTTAGGGCGGGGACCGTGGCCGCGTGGGACACGACGAGTCCGTGCCGTGCGCGGGACATCATCACAGACAGGACGCGCGCTTCTTCGAGCAGGGCTTCTTCGCTTTTTGCCTCGAAGAAGGGCACGTTGCCGTCCTCGAGGCCGACGACAATCACCCAGTCGAACTGTTGCCCCTTGCCGGCATGACCCGAGAGCAGATGTACACCCGCCTTGGTCAGCAAGGTCGAGTTGTCTCCGACTCGGACTCGTTTCGAGATCCCGGCGGGAGTCAACCCTTGAGTGAGCAGCTCGAGCACCCAACCCAGGGCGTCGGCAAGCGCCACTCGATCGGCTGGGTCTTGGACC
>NZ_BAABLN010000060.1:0-2835 GCF_039544365.1 Kocuria gwangalliensis
ATGGGAGCGTGGAACGCCACCGATGTTGCCCGTGTCGCCTTCCAGGAACTCACCCTGCGCCAGCCCGAGCACGACCGTCTACTGTGGCCGGCTCTGCTCGGCCTGGGTGTGGGAGGTTCTCTGCTCGTGCTCGGCTGCACGCTTGAAGCCGGCTATGCAGTCCTCGGGTATTCAGGCACCTGGGATACTGTAGCTACGGCCATGCGAGCCTCGTTCGGCCCGGTCTTCTTGCCCGGGGCCGTACTGGTGTGCTTGGCCGTGGCGTGGTTGGGTCTCTACGCCCAAGGCCGGCGCCTGAAGATGGGTCTGCGCATGGACATCCTGAGGATCGCTCCGGTGTGGTCCCAACTCGACGCTGACCGGTGGAGCCCTGGTGGACGACCTCCGGGCTGGCACAGCGCCCTGTCGGCTGATCCCCAAAAAGTTCTCTACAGTGCCGTCATTGCCGTCGAAGATGCCCTGCGAGCAGAGAACATGGACCTGTCGGAAAGGCAACGGTGTGCCCTGCAGACCGCCGAGAGGAGATTTGATCTCACATTATGAGCACCTCGATCGTCGTCCCCCGCTGGGAGAGAACCGCCACGGAAGCCTTCCAGCCTCCTGTGCTGCTGGCGGCGTTGCTCATCGCGCTGCCCTGGGGTGCGCACCTTTCTGCCGCCTCGTTGTGGTGGGGAATCAGCGCGGCCCTGATCGTATGCGGGGTTCCACTGGCCGTGGTCCTCACACTGGTGCGCCGAGGGGTCCTCACCGACCACCACGTGAGCGTGAAGGAGCACCGCCGCCCGGTGATGGCCGGGGTGCTGGTACTGGTCCTCAGCTACCTCACGGCGGCGATCCTGCTGCGGGGACCGATCGAGATTGTGGCGCTGCTGGTGGCCACGTTCCTGGCCGGTTTGGTGATCGCTGTGGTGAGTCCGTGGTGGAAGATCTCCGGGCACGGCATGATGATGGGCGGCACTATTGTTGCCCTGACAACATCCTGGGGTGTTGTCGGGCTGCTGTTCGTTCCGGTGGGCTTGGTGGTGTGCTGGAGCCGTATCCGGCTACAGGACCACACTGGTCACCAGGTGATCTCAGGCTTCATCTACGGATTAGCCTTCCTGGGCAGCATCTACGCCTGGATCGTGACATGAGGAGAAAAGACGTGGGGGACGCCAACCGGGAACGGTCAGCCCAGATTTTGGCCGACAAAATCAACCTGCTGTTGGACACCCTGCGCACCGAAACCGGCCATCCCTACGACTTCACCACGATTCAGCAAGGCATAAAAGACCGCGGTGTGGCTATGTCGCGCACGAAATGGCACTACCTGAAGACGGCCGACACCCGGGTGCGCCCCGATGAGAAACTGCTCCGGGCGCTGGGGGAAGTGTTCGGAGTGGACCCCAGATATTTGGTGCACGAGAACGGCCCGTTGCCTGAGCAGGTCGAGCAGGAACTAGCCACGGTGCGCGCCCTCCGACGAGCCGAGGTGCGTAACTTCGCGGCGAGAGCCCTCGGCCAGATTGATCCTGAAGGGCTTCAGGCAATCCTTGAGGTCATCGAGAAGAAGGAAAGTTCCTCTCAGGACGACTCCACACAGTAGATAAAGAAGGCCAGACCAGCCACAACAGCTGTGCCGGCTTCTTTCGTTCATCTACCATCCACCTGCTGGGCGCCGCCAATGTCGCGGGACTGATGGCCGACGACTTCCCACTGGCCGTCGCGCTCTTCGAGGTAGAGGGTGACCTGCCGACGATCCATTTCGTGGATGGTGGCTCCGTCTCGGGTATTCCAGGCCCATTCCACGGTGTAAGCGCGAATGGCTTTGTCCGGAGCGATGTCCTGATTGATGTCGCCGTGGACGGGGACGATGGTAGGCGTGCTGTAGCTCTCGTGCTGCGCTGCGGTAAGCCATGGGGCGCCTGCTGCGTTACGTTCGGGCTCAACCTGGTGAGCGGCCCAGTCAGGGGACATCAGCGACTGGGTACGGATCGCTGCGGCGGTTTCGGTGCGGTCGCTGGCGGTGTCCCAGGAGTGGAGCATCAGGGCGGTGACCTCGGCGGTGGAGTCCACATCGGTTCGGTCAGCGTTATCCGCGGTGGCGAAGGTGCCCTCGCCTAGCTGTCGCGCCGTGGGGGAGGCGGTGGCTTCTTGGAAGACCTGCTGGGCTTCGTTGCTGGAGCCACAAGCGGCAAGCGGCAACACGCACATCAACAAGGCTGCGGCGAGGCGAAGCGGATGGCGCATCATCTCGGCCACGCACCTTTCTCTTTGAGGATGGGCTGGGGGTCGAGGTTGTGCCCCTGGTAGGGAAAGACGAGGTCGGGGGCGTCAGGTTTGTAGATCTCAAGGTGCAGGTGGGTGGCCATGCCGAAGCGCCCGCGGTTGCCCTCGACGCCGATGATGTCACCGCGTTTGAGCTTCTGGCCCTTGGCCACGTCCCAGGAGTGCAGGTGGCAGAAGGCGAATCCGAAATCGGGGTCAAGCCCGTCCTCCTTGGCGATGACGCATCCGTCGGTGACGTTGAACCCGGTAATCCGCAGGCCGGTGGGGGCTACGACGACTCCGCCGCTGCTGTTGCCAGCCCCGGGGGTGGCGATGTCCACGCCCTCGTGCTGGTTGGCCCAGCCAGGGACTCCAGCCAGAGCGCGCCCACCGTAGCCGGAGGTGAATACGCCCCCGGGCAGTGGGGTGGCCCACTCACCATCGCCGAGGTCTCCGTCCCAGGCCCGGGCCCCGGTGGGGGCCTTGCAGTCAGCAGAAAAGGTGGACTGGGTGCCATCGAGGATCTTCTCAACATACTGCTGGGTCTCCGGGTAGGGCGGAACGCCGCGGTGCTCCTGTACCGCACCG
>NZ_BAABLN010000061.1:0-3303 GCF_039544365.1 Kocuria gwangalliensis
AGCTCCTCGGCCTCAGCGGTGGTGACGCCGGGGCGGACACCGTCGTCGACGTCGGCCTTGCGCAACCAGTTGTGCAAGGTGGCTTCTGAGATCCCGAAGTCGCGGGCGATCTGGGACAGCGGAGCCTCGTGCTTGCGGGCCACCGCCACCACGTCGCGGCGGAACTCCTCGGGGTAGGGCTTGGGCATGGAAACATCCTTACCGTGAGCAGAGATCCTCACAAGTCAGGAGTCAGGTGAACCGGGGGCAGTCCCCACCGCTTTGGTTCGCCGTCCACCTTGATGAGCCGTCTTTTGCGATGCTTGTCCCAGTACCGGAAGTCAATCCCATCCCGTAGGAACTCGGCGTGCAACACGTACAGCCAGGCGAGGTGCATGTGAACTACGAACCCTTCGAAGGATCGCGATTCCGCCGCATCGTTGTAGAGACGCACAGCCAGGCATGCTTCTTTGATGCTGGCGTCTAGGGTTGCTTGCCATCGGGGAGGTCTTGCCATAGCAAACAATCTAGCGTTGTGAAGCGACCCTTCCTTGCACGGCCCCAGTGGTGCCAAGCCACGCGGCAAGGGCCTTACCGCGTAGCAGTCCATCGACGCTGGGCAGGAGGTTTTCCTGCCTCACAAGCGCGACGGTGGTAGTAGGCCTGATACCCGAGAATCAGCTCTTGTCTGCGCCCGCCATGGTGTCGCCGTCCAAGTCCGGTGGGCTCTTCAGGACTGTCAGCAAAGCCTTCAAACGCTCGAGAACTTCGTCATATCCCAGGACGGTCACCGTCGTAAGCCCGGCGCGGTAGCGCAGGAAGGACTCGCGCTGCTCATCGGTGAGGTTAAAGAGCCGGCCAGCAATGACTGCACCGCGCACGTCATTCCACGCGTCAATCTTGAGCTCAGGGGAGCGATCCAGACGTCGAGCAAGATCTTGGGAAACGGCTGCCATCTGGGACTGAACTTGAGCGATAGAGCCGCTAAGGGACGTGTCCGGCGGGTATACCTCGGCGGTGCCCTTGCCCCGGTATGAAGTTTTCGCCATCAGCGCGGTGGCAGGTGCCTTGATCTCAACAACAACAGCACTGTGCGTAACGGTGTTCGCGCAGAGGAAATCAGTGATGCGGGCCCCACGTCCGGAGACGTCCGCAGCCTGAACGTGCGCCTGCGCACACGCAACGACAATGGGCATGGAAAAGAGTTGCTGCAGGGCGAATCGGTTGGTGCCGAAGAAGCTCTGCCAGTAGGACTCGTCATTATTATGGGGCCCTTTGAGGCCTTCCTCGAACTGCTCGATCAGGACTTCGAGTGAAACCAGCTCTATGTCAGTGCGCAACCGGGCGAACCGTTCCGGTGCCTCACGGGCAACCTCCGGCGCCGTACGTTCAACCTCGTCGACGAGGACGACCCGATCGGCCGCATCCACTACATATCCGGTAGAAACTTCCTCGGTAAGCGCCCGGATGACCTGATTTTTCCCGTACCTCGGCTCCACCTGGCCAAGTTCGAACAGATCAGCGACGGCGTTGTGGCACTCGGCGTCGTTGACGCGGCGGACCGCAGTGCGGCCGCGTCCTCGATTGCGCTCCACCGCGTCGCAGTAGCGCCCAAACCGCTGGAGAGAAACCCAAAACGTCTCCCCCTCGGCGTCCAGGCCCTCCCGTCCTGTGTTGGTGAAGCGGAGGATCGTGCAGGAAGAGTGCTTCTCGATCCCACCCACAAAGTCGCGGTAGTCGCGCTTGATTCCAAGACCGTACTCATAAGTGGCGGCGAACCCAGCCGGGAGTCCGACAGCGTGCAGCAGATCGTACCGCTCGCTCACGGCCGAGTGGAGGTGAGGATCCCAAGCCGGAGCTTCGACCTGCAGTTCGATAATCCGGTCGAACTGGTCCTCGAACTGTCCGCTACGATTCACTTTGGGGAAGACGCGAAGCAACTTTTCGACCCGGTCGAACCGCAGCATTTCGGTGCTCTCCAATTTGCTGCTTCGACCAGTTCGGGTCAGCACCAGTTCGTTGCCCTCATCACGCACCTCGATGGAGCCGAATCGGTCATCGAGCTCCGCGTCGTCATAGGCCTCAAATCCAGTTTCGTCATGATCGGGTTCGCCCTCTTCCAGAGGGTCGAGGGTCCAGGTGTTCACACGTACCTCCATGACTGATGCCCGCCGTCCGGTGTGCGTGCTTCCAGCATGGTATGCCGGGCCGATCACACGCCCGAGGTGGCTCCCGCGATGGCGCCGTACCTTTGGCTGTCGAAGTCGGGCAGGATAGCCCAGCAGCAGCCGTTGGCGGCCCCATCGAGCACGCGCAGCATTGTCGGTGGAGCAACGTCACCTACGCATGCATGAGTCCTTTCGGACCTTCTCGGTAGGGTGCCTCGGCGACCGAAAACGTTCAACACAATCGGTGCCACTGCAACACCCTCAAAAGCAGGCGGCGAAGAGTTGGTGCCAGCGATATAGGCCGTGGGCACATTTCGGCGAGAGTGACGACTACATCGAAAGAAAGGTGCTGTGATGGCCCAGAGGGTACAGATAATCCTGGAAGACGACCTCGAGGGTGGTCCTGCTGATGAGACCGTCCAGTTCGGTGTGGACTGCCGGCAGTACGAGATTGACCTCTCCACCGCCAATGCGGAGAAGCTGCGGGAGACCCTGCGCCCCTTCGCTGCCGCTGGCCGGCGGTTCCAGGCCAAGTCCACTCGGCCCACCGGGCACCGTTCCTCCTCGGGTGGTAACCCGGAGACGGCGAAGATCCGGGCCTGGGCGAAGGAGAGCGGTTACGAGGTCTCCGACCGAGGCCGTATTCACCAGTCCGTCAAGGACGCCTACTACGCCGCCCAGTAGACCCCCACTCCCCCACCCGGACACGCCATTGGGCCTGACCGGGTGCTCCGAGACAGCGGGTTCTGATGCCGGCGGCCACATCCGCGGCATCACCGCGGAACGTCCCGGGGTAAGGCTCGAGCATGGAGGCCGTCACTGTATCTCCTCCGCACGATCAGCAGCCGGTGACGGGCTGACGATCCGCTCCCGGCCACGGTGCTCCCAAGACGCCCCGCGTCCAGACTGGACAGCGCTGATCGCCCCTTTGGCGCCCGACAACTGCCCTCGCTAGGGGTTGGCCCTGGCAGCTTTCGGACCGGGCGCAGGCACCCGCGTCGTTCGAGGACCCACGGAACCACCTACCCCATCCCGCCGCCTGTCCAAAGAATGAGAAAACCCGGCCCACCAGCAATGGTGAGCCGGGTTCCTTCTTCGCCGACCATGGGAAAACCGCCCGTGGCTGCCCCTTTTTTTCCTATCGAGGGACCGGTTC
>NZ_BAABLN010000062.1:0-3671 GCF_039544365.1 Kocuria gwangalliensis
GTCGTGGGCTCCGCCACCGGTGCCGCTTGCACCGGTGGGGACGACACCACCGGTGTCGCGGGCTGGGGTGAGGTAGCGCGTGGGGGGTGTGTAATCGACCGGGTCGATGTGCTCATCCGGGGCCGGACGGGGTCGGCGGCGGGCCAGTGAGGCGGGACGCTCGGGCTTCTCAGTCATCGCAGCACCTTTTTCGCGATCGCCGTGTAGGCATCTAGCACCCGGGAGCCCTTGCGATATTGGCCGTACTATTCTCCCGAAATCCGCACCTCCTGGACGATCGCCCGGTCCGGAATCAACGGCTCCAGGAACAACCCGGTGGCGCGCAGCTCCTCGATACTGGCCACCGCCGCCCGGCTCATGATCGTCTCTTTCACCCCACCGACGACGATGCCGGCCTCGGTGAGGGTGTCCGGGGCGCCCAGTTGATGGCGGTGGCGGCGTAGACCACGGTGTCGGCCGCGTTCAACGCCGACAGAGTCAGCGGCCCGCCCTGCCAATTGGGGCAGTCAATGACCGCCACATCCGCCGACAGGCCAGTCAAAGAGATCTTCAACCGCAGCTCCGCATGATCGGCTAGGTAGGCTTCTCGGTTGGAGATGTTGCGGGCCGAGGGAATCACCCTGAGACTGGGGTGCCACCCGCTGGAGATTGCGTGGCTCTGTGCATTTGAAGGGTGTGCAGCCAAGCCGCGCGCCACTCCATATTAGTACCACAGTTGTACCACACCATAATGACCCAAAGTAGTACCACACTAATACCGATATGGCATTACATTGGTGTTATAGTGGTGCCATGATCATTGTCTTTGGGCACCAAAAGGGCGGAACGGGCAAGTCGACTCTCACCGTCAACATGGCCGTTGAGCTGCAACGACAGGGAAAGGACGTGCTGCTGGTTGACGCTGACCCGACGATCCGCACGACCTCGAACTTCACGACCGACCGAGAGGAGGCCGGGCTTCCCTCGCTGCAGTCCGTGCAGAAGTCGGGATCACTGCACAAGTTCCTGGAGGAGTTTCGACCCAAGTTCGATCACATCCTGGTCGACGTCCCAGGCAAGGATTCCAAAGAGATGCGCACAGCCCTGACTGCTGCGGACATGCTGATCAGTCCCACGCGCGCCACCCAAGCCGACCTTGATGCCGTGGCCGGCCTCTTGGAGACGGTCGAAGGGGCCCAAGACTTTAACGAGGACCTCAAGTCGATGCTGGTCCTCAACTTTGTATCTTCCAACGTGTTCACTAAGGAACGAGCGGAAGCGCAGTCGTATCTCGAGGACTTTCCTCGAGTGCGGCTTGCTCAGACCGTGTTGCATCAGCGCAAGGCTTTTGCCGACTGTCTGGCCGACGGCAAGGGAGTCGTAGAGATGCGCGACGCCAAGGCCAAGGCCGAGATCCAACTGCTGACCCAGGAGGTCTTCTCATGGTGAGGAAACGTGGACCGATTGCTTCCAATCGCGAGGAAGAGATTGAGCGGTTTGGATCGGCAGCCGAACGATCGGGTTCAGACGCCCCTGATCAGGGACCGCCCCTGAAGCCGTGGAAACGGCGGGCGCGAAACGGAGCCAAGGTAAAGGGTTACAACTTCCGGTTCAACAACACCCAGCATGCCTTGCTCAATTACGCCGCCGAAGCTGAGGACACTTCCCAGCAGAAATTGATCGAAGAGCTCGTATGGCCCGTGCTTGAGGAGCGCTACGGTCAAAACGTGCCGCTCAAGTAGTCATCCCACACCATATCGGCGTGGTGTTGGTACCACACAAGTACCAATATGGTGCCATATCGATAGGAGTTGGCACGGCACCTTCATACCCAGGCATTGCCGTCGACACTTCCCAGCAGAAAGCGGTCAAAAAGCTCGTCCGTTCCCTACCTAAGAAGTGCTAGGGCTATGGAAACCTTTCAAACCGAGCGTGTACTTCACACTAATGTGGTACTGATACCACACTAGTGCAATCATGATTCTGTACCAGATACTGTGAGCGCAGCACCTTCATGCCCATGTATCGCTGTGGTGTCAGAGCGAATGCATAAACCATTGTCCCCGTGAAGGCTTGGCAAGACGCAGGGTTCTTTAGCTGAATCTTGCACCACGTCGATCTTTGTACCATACCAGTGTGGTACTAATATGGTACAAACTTAATGTCACGATCACCCACGAAACTTTAGGAAATTGCCAGCACCAAAGTGCATGTGGTGGATGCCGCGGTCACGGTGCTGGTAGTGATCCAGCCCAGCCTCGGGGGTTCCCGCAACTTCCCTTGAGCAATCATTTCGGAGGCCCGCCAGAGCCGAGGAAATGTGCGGCAGCCATCGTCCGTCAACCCAGTCCCAAGAAAGACTGTCGCGTTAATCGGCTGGGGAAGTAGGTCAGTCCTAGTACGGACCAGCTAAGAAGCGCGTGTTCAGGACACCGTGCGGAGCTCGTTCCAGTCGGTGGTGTAGCGCGGGGAGAGATCTACTTGGCGATTAGGCCCAGGGGGCGAGGGAGTGGGCGCCGAGCCGGCCCAGAGCGAGGGTGCCGGTGCCGAGGAGGCGGCTCACTACCTCGATCAGTTCCCCGAGCGGGACCAATTACTCGAGCACCCCCGGCAGAACCGACACGGCGCCCTCGGCGGCGAGGTGTCTGCCGAGGATGGTGGCGCGCATGGGGGGCACCCCGTGTATGAGCTTGGGCACGGGGGCCCTCCGGGCCGTGATCCTCGGCGCTGGGCGCCCTCGGGCCACTGATGAGCGGATTTAGTTACCGCAGGGGGCCCCGCATCTTCAGCAGCTGCGGGTACTGGGGCCATGCTGGGGGAGTGATCAGTTTGTTCCTCGCCGGCGGAGAAAATACCTGTTGCTTGGAGAATTTCACCCTTGTCTACGGTGTCGCCAGCGGAGGTGGCGGGCACGTTGTTTAACCAAGTCATTACGGTGCGTGCGGTACGTCCCACCGCCTCGGCGATAGCTCGGTAGGTCGCCCCCGCCGCCCGCAACCCCAATGCTTTAGCCCGCAGTTGCCCAGCACGGTCAGTGCGGGCCTGGCGGGCCTTGCTGGCATTGTCCGCCGCCGCACGCGCCTTGGCCTCGGTACGGGCCTTCCCGCCACGCCGTCCCATCCGCGCCAGATACTCATGCGCCGCATCAGAACCACTGGTAGAGGTGGGGCGTCCCTTGCCAGCATTGACCTGCCGCACGGCCGAACGAGCCAGGCACACCACCTCCCCATCAGACAGGGGGTGGGACAGCTGGACGTTGAGCGCCCGGGCATGAGCGATCGAGGCGGCCTCACTCGGGGTCTGGTGGCGGATCTGTTGCTGGTCCCATAGCCACCGGCGGGTGGCGCGGAAAATAGCGGTGTTGCGCCCCACCTCCGTGGCGGTGTCCACTACCGGGACCCGCGGGATGCCGGCCTGCCCCAGCAGACCCGTGCCCGGGTCCCAGGCTGACGCGGCGGGTCCGTCAATAGCCTCGTCATGGAACGGGTCGATGTACTCGGCCATGTGCGCCTTGAGATCCCCCAGGGACCACGGGCTGGCTCTGCGACCCCACCACACACGCCCGGCCGGTAACTCAGCAGCCGGGTTGCGCACCAAGTAACGGGTGAAGCACGGGTCCCCATCGACCAGCCGGTCCAGTGCCCGCTGCACCGCCTCCGCGTAACGGATCGGACCCGGCCGAGCGCCCTCCC
>NZ_BAABLN010000063.1:0-5044 GCF_039544365.1 Kocuria gwangalliensis
GGTGGATCAAGGCTAAGCCCCCCGGCTTACCCCACATGGCAAGGGGTCTTTACCTTCCCATCACACACAACCAAGGGTCCCAGGTCGTCCCCCACAATATGGGGCCTTCATCTTTCTCGTTGTCCCATATGTAGCTGGCGCCTGAGCGCGAAAATCTCCGCCGACCTGCACAAAAAACTCAAGACCTATGCCGCCTCCCACGACAAGACCGTCAAAGTCCTCGTCGAAGAGTTCATCCGCGGCCTGGACTGACTCCCCTGCCCTCAAGACGCCAGGAACAGACCCACTCCCTGGTGTCCCTAGGGCTGAGTCCAGGACAGAGAGCGCACACCCCATAAGTGCAAATACGGAAAACCAATCACCACAAAACACAAGGTGATGATGTGCTGTTTCGCCCCCACGATGGGCAGGGGGGCTCCGGATATGTGCTGGCAGTCCCTGGATCTGGAGAACGGTGTCGAGGCCGGAAGGTCAGATCGGGGTGAGCAGGTGTTCGGCTAGGTGTGCCAAGAACAGCTGTTCATCCTCCTCGGTGATCGTGGGGATGCTTGCCAGTTGTCGGCGGAAGGGGTCGGAGAGGCGGATGGGGCGTGCCGATGATCCGCCCTCGGCGATCTGACGGGCCATCACTGCCCGGGTACGAGCGCGCAGCTGCTCGTCGGCTCCCCAATCAAACAGTGGTAACTCGAGATTAATCCAACACACCGGTAGGCCGATTTTCCGCACGTACTGGCCTGACGGGCCGGCCAGACCAGGGCCGATGACTTCGGCGTCGAAGAAGTCCCACACCCTGTCCGCGGCGAGCCGGGCCCAGGAGATTTCCACGCCCGGGTCCTGATTCAGGCACGGGGCACTGGTTAGGATTTCACTGATCCGCTGGTGCTGCTCGGTGGTATAGGCATAGGCCCCGCGAGTGCCCACGTCCGCATGTAAAGACACCACGAACCGTGGTCCCAGGCGCTGCAGGTACTGCACCACTTGATCGGCTCGCCGCCCCGCCGCGCGGCTGGGATCCCCGTAGGCGAACTCGACCTGATCCACCAGTGGGCCGATGTACCCGGTGGACAGGTACTGGGCTGCCTCGGCCGGCCTCGACCCCGAAACCCCTTCATCGGGGGGAGGATCGACCGGGCCGAGGAACCCGACCTGCTGCCCCCACCACCGAGTAGCGGCCGACATCGTGGCGGTACGTTCGCGGGCCCAGGGACGCATCCCCAACCCGACCGGTTCGTTGGAGTGTGCGTACTCTAGTAACACTAGCTCGGGATGATCCGGCCCCTGGTACGTCAGGGCCGGCCACCGTTGCTGGCCCCGATCACCAGATGCTGTAGCCGCCATCGACGACCAGCACCTGTCCGGTCACGTGTCCTGACATCGCTGAGGCCAGGAACACCGCAGGGCCGACCAGATCCTCAGCGGTCCCCGGGGCCCCACCGGGCATGAACCGTCTGATGAAGGCATGCCCCGCTTTCGAGGCGAAGTAATCCTCGTTTTTAGGTCCTTGCAGGTACCCCGGGGCCAGCACGTTGCACTGGATCCCCTCGGTCGCCACTTCCAGCGCGATCGAGCGGGTGAAGGCGATCACCGCTGCCTTCGAGGCCGCATAGGCCGAGACCGCCGGTACCGGGTGAGGCCCCAGCACCGAGGAGACGTTCACGATCTTCCCCCCGCCCTGCTGGCGCATCGAGGGCAGATACGCCCGACACATCCGATAGGCGGTCTTGTAGTTAGCTTCCAAGGTGACCTCCACCATCTTTTCGGTAGTGGTGCGTAGATGCCCCTCGCGCCCGGTCCCGGCATTGTTGATTAGCACTTGGACCGGCCCGGTGGCCTCCAGACACTGCTGCCCCGCCCCCGCTGCGCCCAGGTCTACGACGACGAACGAGTCCAGCACCCCATGGTGCTGCATCTGCTCCAATGGCTCCTGGTTCCTGTCCACTCCCACGACCTGGGAACCCAACTGGGTGAACCGGGCACACAACACCTGCCCGATTGCTCCGGCCGCCCCGGTGATCAGTACCCGCTTGTCGGCCAACCCTAGCAACTGTTGTGTCGCGTCCTGGCTCATGTGCTCATCCTCGCTCGAGTAGGAGAGACCACCGCGGCGGTCACCAACATCACCGCACACGTGGCCGCCAGTCCGGTGGTGCCGAACAGGTGGGAGACCACTCCCAGTACCGGGGCAAGAACCGCGAACCCGATCTCCATAGCCATCGACGCGATGCTCATCCCTGTTGCGTCCCCGTGCCGGCTCAACGCCTGACCCAGTTGACGCCGGTATGCCCCCACCGCCCGGGCTCGGCCTCCCAGCAATACGGCCACCGCGATCACGACCACGGCCGCAGAAGGGATGCTCACCAGAACCGCAGCGACCGCCAAGACGAAGATCAGCGCACGCCCGAAATGCACCCCGGTGATCAGGTGACTAATCCCGGCCCCGACTAAGGCCGTCGCGGCAGCCAACAGGCCAAAGACGGACTCGGGGAAACCGGCTTGACCGTAGTAGATCGGCGAGAGGTACGTCATCACCGCAAAAGCCGTGCCGGTGAGCACAGCCGCGGCCAGGACCCTCACCTGCCCTGGATCCTGGCGCAGATCGGCCACGATCAACCCGATGGTGCGCACCAAACCCATGGTCTGGTGCTGTTCCCCGGTCTGCTCGCCACCACCTGTACTCACCATCGACACCAGCATTACCCCGAGAAGGGAAGCAGCAGCTGTTCCCCAGAAGGTCGACGCCGCTCCCCCGAGTAGGAACAACGCACTGGCCATGGCGTAGCTGATAGCCAACGTCGCCAGTAGCAAGGACTGAGTGCGACTCTCCCACGGCTCGAACTGCTCCGTGTGCCCCTCGCGTCTCAGGGCTTGAAGCAACAACGCACTGTCACTGCCCGAGCCCAATACCATGGCCACGGCGAACACCGGTTGCACTGCCCAGTACATCCAGGCCGCATCGGCCATCGCGAGCATCACACACCCCACGATGTTCGCGACCCCGGAGAGGATCAACGCCACCCGAGGAGTGATCCGGTCCGCCACCCACCCGGACGGGACCTCCAATACAACCACCAGCAGAGCGAAGATCCCCTCGACCACCAAGATTTGGCTCAGCGGGATCCCCAACCCCACCGCGTAGACCACGATATAGGGGGTGAAAAAATAGGCGCTCAGCAACAGACGGGCGACCGTAACCGTCCGCACCCCCGAGGCGGCCCTCATGCGACAGCAGGACTCGGACTGAGGATCTGCCAGGTTCCCGGTGCCTCCCGCTCCATCCAGATCAGCTCCCGATAGATGCGCTTGTAGTAGGCACAGTGCTCCGACTCCCGGTCCAAGACCTTGAAGTGGGTGTAGCTTTTGTGCACGCATCCGCCGTGGCACATCTGCTTCCACGGGCACACCCGACAGTCCTCGATCTCATCGACATGACGAGCCCGCAACTGGCCCATCAGCGGACTCGCATCCAGGCACTGCTTCAGATCGTCCGTGTCGATGTTGCCCAGGATGAACTCGGGCTTGCCGACCATCTCCTCGCACGGATACAGATCCCCGTTGGTGTCGATCGCCACCATGTTCGTTCCCGCCCCGCAAGGGTTGCGCATGCACATGTACTCGCGCTTGAACGACCGCAATGACCCGATCTCCCCCGCGGTGAGATTCGCCAAGGGCGGCAACTGCTCCCCGGTCTTCGCTCTCTCCAGCACGTGCTGGAGCAACCCCGTGTACACCTGGAACCAGGTGTCCCCGTCTAACCAGTCCTCATTGCCGGCACTGCCGCTTTCGAACACCGGCAGGAAACGGATGCTGGTCACCTTCAGCCCCGCCATGCTGTCGTACATTTCCTTGATCAACTGCTTGTTGCCGTTGTGGACCACGCACACCGCATGGACCTCCAGCCCCGCCTCCTGTAACCGACGGATGCCCTTGACCACTCCCAAATAGGAGCCCCGACCGGCGTGGTTGCGGCGGAACTCATCATGGGTCTCCTGAGTCCCGTCCAAGGAGACCCGTACCGAGAAGGAGTTGCGCAGGAAGAATTCGCAGGTGTCTTCGGTCAACAGGTACCCGTTGGTCTGGATGGAGAAATCCACCGGCTTGCCTGTCTGCTCACTGCGTCGCTGCGCGTGTGCCGTGGCATCCTTGATCAGCTTCATCGCCATCGTGGGCTCGCCCCCGTGGAACTCCACATTGACTCGGCGCGTCGGCAACTCGAAGAGTTGGTCGATCCCCCGAATCATCCGCTCCAACGTCATCGTCTGACGAACGATGCCTGCTTCCATCGTGTAGCAGTACGAACACGCCAGATTGCACCAGTTGTGCACATGGAATACCCCCAGCGCCGGGTAGCCATTGTGCGTGCCGGTCTTCGGACTGATCGGCAACATTCCCAAAGGCCGAGCACTTGAGGTCGAACGCACCCGCGTCTCCACCGCCAGCACACCCTTGTCGAACAGTGGCCGAGCGACCTCCCACACCTGTTCCGAGGTGCTGTCGATCTGTTCGGCCACCTCCTGGAGACTGACCCCGTCCGTACCGCGGGCCATCATCGTTTCCATCAACGACTTCACCAGCTGGTCATCACAGACCCACCACCCCCCAGTCTCCTGGGACACGAATAGACGATCATCCCCACGGTCCTCAACATGGATCGGGCCGGGAGTAGAGATTCTGGTGCTGGGTTCGATCTTCATAACGTCCTCGAATGATGTCGTGACGGGCAGCACCCCTCAGGGAAAGACGCCGCTTCAGGAATGAAGCAGCGGGGGCACAGGATCCCTGTACCCCCGCTGCTGGCGCTCACACGATGGTGGCAATCCACTGAGTGTTGACTTCCTCAGTCGTTTCGACAGTCTCGAAATCCAGATCCTCCATAACCACACACCTCCTCCACCTCGTAGATGTGACCTGCCTCACAGGCCAAGGTATAGAGAATATTTCACACCGAAATCCTTGCCGCAACCCCCCGTTACCTTTTTCATGACGCCGGTGTCCGGGAGGATGAAGGCGTAGGTAACCAGCCGGCCCCGGCATGATGTCCGCCCCC
>NZ_BAABLN010000064.1:0-5940 GCF_039544365.1 Kocuria gwangalliensis
TCGATCTGCTGTTTCCTGCGCGCTTTGGCCATGGGCATACTCCTGGTGCGGCGGATTGAACATGTTCACCGTATCCACCACCCCGCAATCCTCATGCCATTTTCGAGAACAGACACCAGCTAACCCTCAGTTTGTTGATATATCAACATCATGGTTGGGGTGCCAGCCACTTCTGCGCCACGCCCGCCGCGGGGCCCGAACTGTTTGACTACGTTGGCCACAGCTAGCTGGGCGTTGCGCTCACAGGGCTCTCCTCGCACGAGGGCGGAAATTCGAGAATTACCGGATTGCACCCCGATCACCCCTGGCGACCACCGGCCCTGGCAAGGGACCCGTGCCCATGCTCAACGGTGAAGGGTGCGTAACCACGTTGCCAAGCTCTAGTAATCACACGCAGAAACGTCTAAATTGATGACACGGACCTGATTCGGGGTCCTCGCTCAGAGGAGACCTTTATGGGTAAAGCAAAAGATGCGCTCGGCAATGCAATGATTGGTGCTACTGCAGCATCGGGCTTCGTTGCAGGGTTGGGGCAGGTACCCCAGGCGAACACAAGTCAGCTTTCAGACGCTCAGCAGGCAAGCCAGGAAAGGAACAAGCCTTCTACTGGAGACGCTCGCGGCAATAACCAGGCGAACACGTCGGGCAAGTAAATCAGTGCCTTGCGCGTTAAACTAGTGTCGTTGCGTTAATTATCATGCAATCAGATTGGGACCTAGTGCCAATCTAGGAGCCTGGCAGACGCAGTCGGCGGCTGCCTCGAAATCAACAAATAGTTTCGAGGCGGCCGCTTTCTCGTAAATGTGATTTGGTTTCGGGACAGAATATGGACGCCCGATCACATGAGGTGCGCCCCGGGGGGGTGATCCCAGCGTTGTAATGCCTGACTCCAAGTCGTAGTTTTTGGCCGAAAGAGCATGAATGAGCGTCCAGCGAGTCGTCAAGTGGAGCCAACCCTTAGCAAAGTCCTTTTGGCATCAGGTGTTGCCCGAGGGTGCGTGGGGTAACGACCTCGATCATGGGACTGTAAGTTGGCTTGACATTGATGCCACTGCCCTCACCCGGACGGAGCCGTATCTGGCTCAAGCACTGACTCGACATGGACAGCTTGGCAGAACTGTCCAACACAGTCACTCCGTCGTCGGATCAAACCGCATTTGGACATTTGTGGTCGATTTCGCGTGAGAGTGTCATCAATCCTTCGGGAAACATGACTACCATTGACGTTCAGAAAGTTCCCGAGAGATGATTTTACAGGAACGGTAGAATATATACCGTGGGACGGGTAAGCGTTTAGTTCCTACCCTCGTGCCTAATTATTCCTCAACCCACTCATAAACTATCTGATTAGTGTTTAGTGTCTTACCTTGATCGGTATTAATCGCATTATATCGACCGAGGATGAAACTCATCTGAATCTCCGCAGTTTGGCGATCGGGCATTTGCCCTGACCGGCCGTGGAACGCCTCGCTGATGGTGAAGACCTCTCCGGTTACCATCTTCAAATGAATCTTGGCCATGTCGATCCCCTCAAATTCATTTCGGCCTGATCGTTAGTCAGCCAGACTGGCGACCGCTACTTCAGGCAGTATGTGTGGCGTACGCGCTAGATGACAGAAGTATACGGTTCTATGTCGCATATCGCACGCGACCCGGTCCAGATATTCAGCACCCCACATTGCATGAACAACGTTCAACATGATCGATCACCCGATTTATAAGAACCTGAATGAGCGCCTACGCCGATCCGCTCGTTGACGGTGCAATCCCCATGAGGGCGTATGAGGCGCAGATGTGGGACGCGCTCAACAAGCACTGGCAGCGCCGCAACAACCGCTGCGGTCTGCCGAACTGGGCGAGTACCACCTTTGATCGCGCCGGCGAAGTCGCGGGAAACGCCGCGCCTTGACAGTCCGTCGGTTTGTCATGATCTCAACCGACCATTGCCTTCGCGGTCGTGATCGCCTTGACTGTGCCCACCAGAGAGAGTCCAGTGGCTCTGGAACAAGGAGACGCCCTGAAGTGCAACGAGTGCGGAGCGACGTGCGTGAAGGATGGCAACAACTGGTGGTGCACCAACGAGAACTGCGGCGCCAACAATTAGGCGCCCACTCGTCGCCGGTGCGTGCTGAGCACTGTGGCTTCGGCACCGCTCCCCCGTGTCCATCGGCGCCCGGAGACCGTGGCAAACACGGGACACCGGTATGAGGCACACCCTACAAGGCCTCCTGGAAGAACGGATACTGTGCCATGCCTGATCTCGCTCAATACCACGTCACCCAGATCGACTGGGCAAAACTACGCCGCTACGCCCAGCGAGTCGCCCGTGAAACAAAGTTGCCCCCGAGTGGGCCTGTGACCCGCACCGAACGGGTGGAGAAAGATGTGCCGGTCGAGAAAAAGACCGGAGGATTTTTCGGCTTCGGCGCGCGCACCCGCACGGTGATGGAACGCCGCAAGGTCGAGGAGGCCATCGAAGTCGTCGGCTCGCACTGGGTGCTCAACCGCCAATACTAGAACGTCACGACCAAGGAACGCATCCGCGGCACCACCGAGGGATCCTTCATGATGGAGGAGGAGTCGATGGAGACCATCAGCGTGGTACTACTCACGGATGGATCTCTGGTGCGCCTGTATCGGAAGGAAGGTCTGGTGTTCCACCGGGGCGGATCGAGCCCCGGTCTTGTCGCGGAGTGGGTGGACTACGAGGCCCGTCCGGTGAGCGACTACGACGTCACCTACGTGGACTTCCGCCACACCCGGGGTCAACAGCCGGTGCTGCTCCGTCACGCCAAGGGCGTTGGGGTGAACCTCGCCCTGAGGGACGTGCTGGAAGGAAGGACGCCACGCGGTGCCTGACCGGGGGCAGTACCAGGCGAGCCGGCTCGACGGGCCTCGGCAACCGGCCTATACCGCCCACACCGGGACCGCCACTCCGTTGCCACCAAAACGTCGGTGGATCTACTCCATGCCCCAGTGGCGCACCGTGATGATGAAACGATGGCCCCTCGGCCTCTTCGACATCCCGTGCTGGGTAACCCCTGCGGAAGTCTTCGCCCAGCAGCTACGCTCAGTCCAACAACCCGGTGTTGCAACGACCGGTTGAACCCAGGCAATACACTGCGCTGCGCTTCACCGAGCACCTGGCGCTGGAGGGCATGGCGCCCTCGATCGGCTCGGTCGGGGACGCCTACGACAACTGCCTCATGGAGTCGATCATTGGCCTCTACAAGACCGAGTGCGTCCGCCCAGGCCCGTTCCTGAAGGCACCGCTGAAGACCGTCAGCGATGTCGAGTACGCCACGCTGGCCTGGGTGGACTGTACAACAGCCGCCGGCTGCACTCCAGCCTTGGCAACGTCCCGCCTGCCGAGTTCGAGGCCGCCCACTATGATCAGATCACTGCGCCCCAGCCGGCGGCGCAGCCCATATGAAGACGGCAGAGAAGCCGTGACGGTTCAAAGACGTTGGAGAGTTGCTTCTCGTGGGTGCCGTGGTGCATCACCCGGAAGACATTGAACTCCTCGGCCAGGCTTCGCGAGAGCATGGGCACGAGCGCCGTGACGAAGCCACTCATGTCCGTCGATCGCGGGGTCATAGCCTGATGCTAGATGAATGGTCGCCAGACGGAGCGATCGGCGCGGACAGCGCCCACCGCGACGGGGCCAGTTAGACCTCGCCTTTGGCAGTCGCTCGCTTCTCTGGCGTTCCCTCTCGACGGCTCGCCGGCATAATGCGAGTCACGGAGAGCTGGCGAGCAATCGCGCCGAATTTGCGTTCTACATCTTCGCGACCGCGCTGACTGAGAAACACTTGCCATACTTCACCCACATAACTATGTGCCGGCGGGTCGTGGCTAAGCAGTCCCCGGGCCGAGTAATCCGTGCGAGCTCGCCACTCGCCGTCCGGGCCCTTCCACGCGAATCGCTGTCCCTTGATGGGCTTCCAACCTAGGGCCGCAGCTGCACCTGGATGGAAGGCGATCCACTCAAAAAACGGTGCGTTGGTGAACCTCTCGTACCCGCGGATGACGAGTTGTTCGTGGTGCCAATAGGTACCAGTCCTATCCGGATACCATGTGGCGCTTGTACCGCGTTCGACAGACGGCGCCTGAACTGGCATTCCTTGAGGCCTGACAGGGCGCATGTGGACGGGGACTAGCTTTCGTTCCTCGCGGGGGAGCCCCCACTCGAGACTGCCCCAGTCTGAGACTTCTGCAAGGACGAAGTCGGGCGCGGACACTATATTGACTCGATAGTGAGCCAGTGCATCCTGTGCCTCGTCACACCACCTACGAGTGTCATACGACGACACCGAGTCGGGGCGCCAGGGCCGAGAAACTGAATCAGAGAGTGGGCTGGGTTCGAGCATCAAGAGTTCAGGCGCCAGTAGCTCAAACGCGAATGCTGGGTAGTGGTCAGGTGTAAGGCCCGCATCTGCGAGACCAGCAAGAACCCGACCGGTCGCGCGTCTGCCGACCATGTACGCCCAAGGTCGGTAGGTGTGTCTCTGCCCTCGACGCTTCAACCGCTCACCCAATGCCCGGGCCCCAATGTCGGTCCAACGGGACCCTGTCGTCTCTTGCGCGAGCTGAGAGGCCCGGTATATGACAGCGGATTGCGACAGCCCAGCTGCCTCCGCCAGGAATCCCAGGACATCGTTGAACGGCGCGACCACTTGCTGGGGATCGTGTGTGTCGACGAAGGGAACGCCCTCGGCGTCGAGTTCGGGCGGTTTATGGGTCGGCAGCGAGGGGAACGTCATCCTATACACAGGTGAGAGCTCACGCCCTGGTGGCCTGGCCGGCGTTCGTCCCCATTGAACACAAATTTGTCGAGCGAGATCCCGCAGGATTTGATCATCGCCGACGGTCGTTCTCTCCACCGCTGCTATCAGCGTGGCTGGCGGGTCGTCCGGCTCTGAGAGCAACAGCACTGAAAGGGCGGACTCGGCTGGCCATCCTCCGCGCTCGACGGCGTCCTCGAGTGTGGCGAAGACGGCCGTCCGGAATCCGGATTCAGTGGATCCCCTCGCCAAGAGCCGCACGAGGGCCCGACGAGCGCCTTCCTCGGGAGCCTTGGCCGGGTGACCCAGATAGTCGCCGACCATTGCCGCAAGCGCACTCACACTCGTGTCGACGGTTGCGCTCATCTGTGGCCCGAGCGTTGCCTTGCGGAACGTCGAATCGCAGGGGGCGATGATCTCGAGGTATGCATCGATGTCCGGCCACGCGGCGCCTACTGCCGCGATGCCTGCGACGAGTTCCAGGATTTGCCTGATTTCGTCTGCCAACTGAGTCCAGGCGAAGATACCACCGGCAATTGTCTCGGCGAGGTCCACCAATGCAAGGCGGGCCATAGCGGGCCCGCCTCTGTATAGTGCGCCAGCGAACAACTTGCGTCGAGTGCCGCCATCGTAGTGTCGAAACCATCCGCTGCTGGGAAGTGTAGTCAGGCGGATCTGTAGGGCCTGCTGGGCTGCTTCCGGGCCCCCCGCAGCTGCCAGGGCACCGCACGCCAGTCCCAATGAGTGCTCGGTTGGCCTCTGGCGTCCAAGTTCCTCTACCAGTGCTTTTGCAACATTGAGTGGGATGGGGTCACGGAGGGTTGCCTCTGCAGCGGTGTCCCACCAATCTGCTGTTAAGTTGGAACGGTCGGGGAGTTTCCGTAGCTGTGCGAGCAATGCAGCGGCTGTCTTGGGCGTTTCCCCATCGAATGTCGTGCCCAGCACATCGTGTGAGTTCCCCTGGTCAACAGCGCCATCTGAAGAGCCATCCGACCGCTCCAGCGAGGGTGTCGTCGCAGTTGCCTCCGCTTCATCGACCAACCCCCACGTTTGCATCGAACGATCAATGATGTCCCGGTCGGTGTCTGTGACAGAGGCTCGAATCCGTTCGATCACGTGCTCGCGATCACGGCCGGTGATAGGCAGGAGCATCTCC
>NZ_BAABLN010000065.1:0-6329 GCF_039544365.1 Kocuria gwangalliensis
AACGCCGCGCCCCGGCACGACCGAAGGACCAACAGTGGAACACCGCCAACAGCGAGGCCGGCTACTTCACCACGCCCGAAACATGCTCACCCAGCAGATCTGGAATCACGCTCCGGCCCGAACCCGCGTCGGTGGATCGAGGCTAAGCAGTCATCGGGATCATCCGTTCTGTCGGAAGGGAGAAGAAGAAAAGGGGGTGGGAGTCAGGCGGGGCCACCGTTGGCGAGCTCCGTGAGCAGCTGCTGTACCCGGGCGTCAATGTCGTCGCGGACCAAGCGCATCCGCTCGGCCCCCTCGATGCCCCGGGTCAAGGGCTCATCGGTGTGCCAGATCTCGATGGTCCCGGCCATGCCCTCAGCCGGCTCAACCTTCGCCTCAACACCCAGGACCACGACCCGGTCGATGGTGCGCAGCAGGTCAGGGTCGATGGGCTTCGGGTGGCCGTGGGACATATCGGCCCCGACCTCGGCGATGACCTCGGCCGAGAGGACGTTGATCTTGCTGCCGGGCTTCGTGCCGGCGGAGTGGACCTCCACGGCATTTGCTGCGCGGTGTTCCATGAGGGCGGCGGCCATCTGGGACTTGCCGCCGTTCTTGGCGCACACGAACAGGACGGAAGGCTTCGGGGTCTCGCTCAATGGATACTCCTGGAGAGTCGCGGGGTCAGAGGATGCGCGGAATGTGGTGGGGTCAGCGAGTGGGGACGGTGGCATCACCGGGGAAGAGCTTCCGCCCGGCCCACAGGGACACGTAGACCAGCGCCACCAGCACGGGCACCTCGATCAGCGGGCCGACCACACCAGCCAGGGCCTGCCCGGAGGTCACCCCGAAGGTGCCGATGGCCACGGCGATGGCCAGTTCAAAGTTGTTGCCGGCGGCGGTGAAGGCCACGGTGGTGGACTTCGCATAGGTCAGCCCCAAGGCGCGGGAGGCGAGCAGGCCGATGCCGAACATGAGGACGAAGTAAGCCAGCAGGGGCACAGCGATGCGGGCGACGTCCCAGGGGCTCGAGGTGATGGCGTCGCCCTGCAGGGCGAAGAGCAACACGATAGTGAACAGCAGCCCGTACAGGGCCCAGGGCCCCAGATTCGGCAGGAACGTGGTCTCGTACCAGGTGCGGCCCTTGGCCTTCTCGCCCAGGGTGCGGGTGAGGAACCCTGCGACCAACGGGATGCCGAGGAACACCAGGACACTGGCCACGATGGACCACACGGAGAACTCCGCAGAGGTGGTGAGTAGGCCCAGCCACCCGGGGAGGACCTGGAGGTAAAACCAGCCCAGGGCGCCGAAGGCGATGACCTGAAAGATGGAGTTGATCGCGACTAGCACCGCGGCCGCTTCACGGTCCCCGCAGGCGAGGTCGTTCCAGATCAGCACCATCGCAATGCAGCGGGCCAGCCCCACGATGATCAGCCCGGTGCGGTACTCGGGCAGGTCGGGCAGGAAGATCCAGGCCAGAGCGAACATCAGCGCGGGCCCGACGATCCAGTTCAGCACCAGGGAGGCCCCGAGCAGCCGGCGGTCCCCGGCGATCCGGTGGGTCTCGTCGTAGCGGACCTTGGCCAGGACTGGATACATCATCACCAGCAGACCGATCGCGATCGGCACCGACACCTCCCCGATCTTCACGGCCTCCAGGGCGGTGTTCAGACCGGGGACGAACCGGCCCAGCAGCAGACCGGCGAGCAT
The DNA here is from genome assembly GCF_039544365.1 of Kocuria gwangalliensis. Lineage (NCBI taxonomy): Bacteria > Bacillati > Actinomycetota > Actinomycetes > Micrococcales > Micrococcaceae > Kocuria > Kocuria gwangalliensis. The sequence continues at coordinate 1,690 of NZ_BAABLN010000065.1, forward strand.
GGCAATGAGGATCCAGGCGGGCAGCCAGCGGTCGAGGAGGGACAGGTCCTTCATCACCCCCTGGTGGGTGGCGGGGGCGGTGGCCGTGTTGCTCATGATCAGGGGCAGCCCTTCGTATTGACAATGATCTATCGGAAACACTAAGGGTCACATCGACATCGGTCAATGTAGGATGGGGTGATGATTCTCGCACCCGACCGCCAGGCCACCACCGCTGATGTGTACGCCCCAAGCGCACCAGCAACGGAGTGCTGCTCCCTTGCGGGCGGGCCCATGGGTGTGGATGACGCGCAGCGGATCGCCGGTCGGCTCAAGGCCCTGTCCGACTCCACTCGCCTGCAGCTGCTCTCCCATGTGGCCGCCCAGGGCTGCGGTGCGGTCTGCGTGTGCGACCTGACCGCGGTGGTGGACATCAGCCAGCCCACGGTCAGCCACCACATGAAGAAGCTCGTCGACGCGGGACTGGTCACCCGCGAGCAGCGCGGCAAGTGGGCCCACTACTCCGTGGTGCCCGAGGCCTTCGCTGAGCTCCGTTCCTTCCTCGATCTCGGCTGAACCGGCCCAGTGCCGGGGCGAATCGAAGTATCTCCGGTTTTGACCGCATAAGCAGCGGGTACAAGGATGCACCCTGGTCTTCGCTTTACATAAGGCCCGGTTACCGGACACTCAGCTGCAGGAAGTGAGGTGAGCATTGATTCACCGCTCATGTCGCTGACGTGCCGCTCGAGTCATGCTGTGGACGTAGCCGCTGCCACATCTGGGCAATCTCTGGTGAGAGGCGATAGTACTGCTGTGGCGTATTGCCTACGGCATAGTTCATTTCATAAGGGGCATTGCTGCGATTGAACCGACGGCGCAGCGTGATGGCGAAGCCTCCATAGTCTCCGCGGTGGGCGTTCTTTTCCCGGCCAGTGCGTTCCATGACCTGATCCCCGCCGATCCATTCCCCTGGTGTTGCGGCGCACAGGTCCATCGTGGCGAGGATGGTCGGGCTCGAGGTCGCGCTTGCCAGTTGCGTGAGGTCGTCAACGGTCCAGGGGGCTTCGGGCACAGTGGTAGTTGTGCTCGTACTTCGTTCCGCCCGAGAGGGCGCCACGACGAATTCCTCAGCTTCGGGCGGTGGCCACACTTGGGACACAGTGACCAAATGGTGGTCCCCGAGTCGGTAGGCGCCGACCTGAATCAAGGTGAAATCGATGCCCTGTTCACCGAGCCAGACCACCGATGAAGTCAGCGTGGTTGGGAAGCTCCCGGCGATGAGTACTATGCGCGGTGATCGAAGGGTGTCGGAGGACAGGGCAGGTGCGTGCGTCCGGAGAACGGCCAGCGCTTCCTCTGCGGTGGTGGGTGCGTCATCTTCTTGCGAATGGAAGCTGAGATAGGCATCAGCAAGCTGCTCCACTTCGAACCGTGAGGCCATAGCGGCATATTTGACCGACTGCAGGGTGACGAAATCCGGGGCTTGATCTCGCTTCAACTCGGCCACAACCAGTCGCCCGTCTGCATCGAGGCCCAGCACGTCCAGGCGATCGGCTTCGCGTCCGTCCCGGGACATCCACCGGTCGAACTCACTGGTGATGACCAGGACATCGACACCAAGCATCTCCGGGTGTGCGAGTACCCACTCCTGCAAATGCTCGCGTTCGCGGAGACCGGCTTGGGCCAGCGTGATCGACACCGCTGGGGTTGCTGTGCTGCCCGCGACGCCGAACACCAACTCGTCTCTGTTCATTGGACTTCCTTGTCTGACTCGCGGAGCGCGACGTCTGAGCCGGGGTCATTTGGCAGTTCTTGGCGTCGCTTGTCCTCGATCCTCGCGGCCATGTCGAGGACCACCTGGTCGCGCGCTGCGCCGACGTGGGCGCCCACAGCTTTGACCCTGGCCCGGGCGGCCTTCGGCACCGCGCCGAGCGCTCCTCTCCAAGCTCTGTGCCGGGCATTTACCAGTGCCAAATTCTCCAGCCGGGCGTGGTGGGCGAAGGTCGCCAATTGGGCGTTGATCGTGTTGACGTTCGCGTCGATCTGCGTGCTGAGCCGGGGGTGGCGAAGCTTCTCGCTGTCGGTGAGCAGGTCCGGGCGGTGGAACGCCTCGGCCAGTGAGTGAACGATTTTCCACACGCCGCTGAGGCGGTCCGCCCGGGAGAGTCCGATGGCCCGGCGATGGTTGTCGAGCTCGTCCGGGTCGGTTGCCGTCACGCGAGCGATCTCCAGCACGGCCAGACGGTCCTGCAAGTTGATGGCCGTGGACAGGACGGCGAGCCAGAACGGCAGCTCTGACTTGATCTTCTTGGTGGCCGAGGAGAACGCACTTGAAGACGTGGCTGTGCGGGCGTCATCTGCGAAGCCGCGCAGGTGCTCCAGGGCGGAGGACAGGGCAATGTGCAGATCCGTGGAGTTCCCCTGGATCTTTGACCAGGTCGTGGCGGACACGGTGCCGAGCTGCTCGTGGATCATCGTGGCCTCATCCAGGGCCAACGAGATCCCGTGCAGCTGAGCTACTTCCCTGTACTTCGTCTCCGCGAGCAGCTGCTCGACCTTGATGTCGATCGCTTCGAGATAGTCCGTCATCTCCTTGGCGGTTTGACGGAGCGCCATGGCCGTGGCCGTCGCTGCCAAAACCATGGGTGCTGCCGGAGTGGCGAGGGCGGCTGGCTCGAACCGCAGGTGCCCCACGATCGATCCCGCCGGCCCCCGGGCGACACCAGCTAACAGGCCGTCCTTCGTCGACGCGGTGATCCCGGCCTCTCGCAAAGTCGTCGCGGACTCGGCGGTGAGCTTCATCCAGCGACCGCTCTGCGCCTGTGCTTCGGAGAGCCCGTAGAAGGCCGCACCTGCAGCGAGCAGGAGATCCGGTGTCAGCTTCGCAGTGCTTTTCGAGCTCGCGTCGAAACGCTCGGCCAGCGCCTGGACGTCGACGCTCGTGCCGACCAGGAGAATGCCGTCCTCATGCTGAACGACGCCCACTACCGCTTCGTCTGTGCCCATGGCCGGATTCTCTCAGGCCCGGCGCACCGTCCGGCGATCCGCCACGTGGTCGAACGTATCGTCGTCGCACTTCACCACTTCAGCGGCAATGCGCGCGACCACGTGCGTGCCGGATGACCCGTCGGTGGCGTCGGCCTAGGAAAGTAGTGTTTGCATCATGTCTCAAGGCTTCGTTCCGCTGTCCGTCCGCCGGGGTTTGCGCGATCCGCTCCCGTATAGCGAGGGCGTGCCGGACCACATCCGGCACCAAGCTTTTTCCTGGGTGTCAGCGCTGATCAACGCCGGCGATGCTGGCCTGCACCGGCCCGGAGTGTCGGGAGATCCCGGTAGATTCAGCGGGACATGCCTCGGCCCCCTTACGCAGAAGGATCTTGAATGGCGAACACCCTGCTCAGTTCTCTGAGGGAGCACGTGCTCGACGAATCCGAGCCTCTAGCCGGGCTCCTCCGCAAGTGCCTGCTGCTCGGTGCCGAGACCGGCTCCGACTCTCTGCGGCAGTGGGCCAGATACGAGCTCAACGGATACGACGAGGACGTAGACGTGCCCAGCTATCGGTTGCTGCCGCCGCTGCCGATCAAGGTGAACTCGATCAGCGGGAACACCGTGGTCACGGGTCAAACCCTAGATCGCCTGCAGCTGCCCGTAGAGGCTCAGGAAGGGGCGCCGGAGTCGTTCCCCCTCCGTCAGCCCGTCGAAGAGCTGGAAAGCCTCACAGGGAGGTCTTCAACCTCATTTACAAACACGGGACTGGCCTACGCCCAAACTGTCTGGAACAGACAGCTTGGCCCATACCAGCAGATCACGGGGATGTCCTACTCGCTATCCGGTGCAGTGCTCACCGGGGTACTGGGTCAGATCCGTACCCAGCTCGTTGACGTCGTCGCCGATCTGACGGCGGAGACTCCTCTGGCTGAGCTGCCCAAGAAAGATGCCGTAGACGCCGCCGTGGGCCAGCACATCGGTACGCAGTACAACACCACAATCCAGACGTCCAACGGGCCGACTGCCATCGGGCACAGAGCCAAGGCCAAAACTGAGGGGCTGAGCGTCGAAGACGCCCTCAAGCTCCTCAACGCCGTGCAAGCCGCAGCAAGGGACGTGGCTGACGACGAGGCCCGAGCGGAGCTGCTGGCGGCGGTCGAGGACCTGCGCGCCGCGACCGTGCAGGAGGCCCCCGACACCGGCGACGTCATCAGAAAGGCAGGCAAGCTGCGCACTATTGCCGCGAGCATTGGGATCCCAGCCGTCACGGCGGCCACAAGTGGAGCGGTCGAAACAGTCACCACCTTGGCGCTATCCGGCGCCTTCGGATGAGCAGCTAAAACAGCCATGCCGAAGGTCCCGGGTCACTCCGGGGCCTTCTTGCTCACCGACGCCTAAAGTCTGCTCGCCAGTGCCGCATACGCCAATGGATCATTTCGATTGAAGCGAGGGGTGCGTATCGCCTCCACGGCGTCGTATGCTGCTGGGGCAAACGGGGCCGCTCCTGCTGCGATAGCAGCTACAGTAGCTGGCACAGATGCCCCGCCTGTTGCCACGGCGACACCGGTACCGAGGCCAGCCGCGACTAGGTGTAAGAGGGCGTGACGTTGTTGACACGGTCCGGGGTGCGTGAGGCCGGGGGCTGGTCGCCGCAGGCGGTATGGGGTCGGTGG
>NZ_BAABLN010000066.1:0-6490 GCF_039544365.1 Kocuria gwangalliensis
AGCAGATCTCCTACGCCATCGACTACCACCGCCACGGCCGGGTTGACCCGTTCGTGCACCCCGAATCGCGGTCCTCCGGGCTCACCGAGCTGCTCATCATCGACGAGGCTGACCGGCTCAAGACCACCGGATTGGAACAGGTCCGCGACTACTACGACCGCCACACCATCGGGGTGATCCTCATCGGGATGCCCGGTATCGACAAGCGCCTGGGACGCTACCCCCAGCTCTACAGCCGCGTAGGTTTCGCCCACGAATACCGCCCGCTCACCCCCGAAGAGCTCACCGCCGTGCTGGCCCGCCGCTGGCACACCGACGGGCTGGCCGGCGAGGACGATGAGTTCACCCGCACGGTCGCGATCGCCACCATCGCACGGATCACCCGCGGCAACTTCCGGCTCCTCGACAGGCTCCTCACCCAGATCAAACGCATCCTGGACATCAACCAGCTCGAGACCGTCACCCCCGAAGTTGTCGAAGCCGCCCGCGACGCACTCCTCATCGGCCACTGAGCGAGGAAGCACGTCGCCACGGCACTCCGCCGATCACACGTCATTGCTGACCCCGCATGCCATCCGTGCTGGGTACTCCCGCCCATACGGTTCCAAGTCTGCGGCGGGACTCCACGGGCGAGGAAGAGCTATTGCTCCACGGTGTACTGGGCGTCGAGAACCTCCGCGAGCTGCTCCATGTCGATCTCCCGCTCCGGAACCGAGCCCGCCTGTACTTCGGAATAGTCAGCGACGAACCAATTCCGGCCCTCCACGAAGTACACCGCGCCGGCGGATCCGGCCGCGCTGGCCAGGAGCTCGTAGACGTCGTCGCGGGCTTCGTCGTTGTCGAACCACAGCACTTCGACCGTGTTGGTGCACAACTCCGACTCGCCTGCGTCCGTACCAGATCCGGGGGACTTCACCGGTGGCTCCGATACGTCCTCCGAGCAGTCCACGACCTCGTCGACGGCCTGGTAGGTGGCATTCAAGGAGTCGAACGCTGGCAGATCCTCGGTGTCACTACTGCAACCAGCAACGACCCCGGCGAGCCCGAGCGCCGCCATCAAGGACGTGTACTTTCTCGCGCGGTGCTTCATCATCGACGCCCATCCAGTTCGCTTTTGCAATACTGTAGCCCCTCAGGCGCACGACCTTTCGGACCCCCGTGGTTGGAGCCCCGCGGCCGCAACCCCAGGGACCCACCAACTCTTGTACGGCGCGGTCCATGCCACCGAGGAAATCCCGAGAGCGTCATTTACCTCTGCGAGAAAACGGCCACTTACCTCTGCACCTCACATGCGGGTGCAAAATTTCTAGGTGAGACGTCTCGCATCCCTTACCTTGCGATACGCACCCCGTTGCACCTGGTCTAGACCCGCAGGCGCTGTCGGTGCAGAAATGCCAGTGGGACGCACCTGTAGCTCGCCATCGCTGATGGACGGGCCGACGCGTTGAGGCATACCCCAAAGCCACACCTCGAGGAGAGTGGTAGAACCCGTCCGAGCATGATGATTGACCGCCGCGCTTTCACACATGGCTTCTGCCACCTCCTCAGAGCCCGTCAAAGCCCTCTGGAGCGTCGCAAACTTTCTAGTGCAGCACGGATCGATTCGACGATGACTTAGAATGTCTGCGCGATGTGCGAAGCTACACTGATCGAAGACCAGTGTGAGTGGGAGAAAAGTGTCGAAAGAACACCGAGTGGCTAGCTCGAATAATGGGCAAGAAACGACTGCAGTACCAGAAGCGCCAGCAGAGACACGCCCTGGGGGTCCGGGGATGTATCTCCACTGGGACGGCCGGAAGACCTATCGAACCCGGATGCCCGCTCCTCGCATACTCGAACCAAATGAGCATTTGTCCTTCGGTAAGCAAAGACTCAACCGGATCATTGAAGGGGACAACCTTCAGGCGATGGTTTCTCTGCGGTCGCAATATCGAGACTCCGTTGACGTCGCGTACCTTGATCCTCCTTACAACACAGGCAAAGGAGATTTCCGATACTCCGACCGGCGGCACAAGGACCCGAACGCCAGTGCTGACGATGCCGTCTATGTAAGCAACGAGGACGGCGGCAAGCATACCAAGTGGTTGAACTACATCGGTCCTCGTTTATGGCTGACCTGGGAGTTGTTGGCAGATCACGGAGTCTGCTTCATTTCAATCAATGATGTTGAGTTGTTTCGGCTCGGTCTACTTATGGACGAGATATTTGGAGAGAAGAACCGCATCGGCGTCATAGTTTGGAAGCAGGCAGTTGACAATAACCGAACTCGAATCGCCGTCGAGCATGAATACGTTCTTTGCTATGCGAAACGCATTGAGGAAACGGCTGAGCATTGGCAAGGTACGAGCTTGGCCAAGCAGTGGTTGCTCACCAAGTATGACGAGCTGCGCAAGCAGTACAGCGATGTGGTCGAGCTGCAGCGCCATTGGCGCGCAGCAATACTGGAGCAGAAAAAGGCTTATCGCACAGCTGTAGCTGCGGGCCGCGGTGATGATGTGGTCAATGTGGGGCGGATGGACCGATTTCGGAATATTAATGAGCATGGACCTTGGGCCAAAGATTGGCACCTAGAAAACACCAAAGAGGGCGGGTACGACTATGACATCTTCCACCCTAAAACTGGTATTCCCTGCCGTAAACCCCCAAAAGGTTACCGATACCCACAAGAATCGATGACCAAGCTTATTGCCGAAGACCGGATCGTCTTTGGCAAGGACCACACGGAAACCGCGCAGCTTCGCCGCTACCTTCGCGACTCCTCTGATGCTCTTCGAAGCGTGGTAACGATTCCCGGACGCAACGGGTCAGACAGGCTTGTAGCGCTGGTACCCGAGGAAGCAAAACGCTTCCCTCACCCGAAGCCGGTGGAGCTATTGGAACTCATACTTGGCGCAGCTGGAGATATTGACGCTCTCGTTCTCGACCCCTTTGCGGGGTCAGGGAGCACCGGCGAAGCCGTGATGAAACTCAACGCTCGCGACAACGGCATCCGGCGCTTCATTCTAATCGAGGAAGGCGAGCCTGGCGACCGATATGCCCGCACCCTTACAGGCCCTCGTCTACGAGCTGCGATCGAGAAGGAGGGGTGGAACGACGGCTTCGAGTTCCTCACTACCGGTCGAAAGCTTGACCGGGATGCGATTCTGACTCTTGAACGGGAAGCGATTATTAGCTTGGTTCTTCAGACGGATCCTACAGGTATGGGTGGAGGAATGAGGAAAATTGGTGGCAAGTACGTTGTGGCCGCCAACGGACGTTCACAGGCCATCTGCTTGAACTGGAACGGCCGCGCAGACAGTATTATCACCCGGGAAGTCCTCGTTGAGATGTTTAATGAGGCGAAGGCACTGAACCTCAAAAAACCCATCCGTGTCTACGGATCAACCTGTCAAGTAGGGGAAACGGACTCGTTCGTCTTCAGGCAGATCCCTGATGCGATTTTGGTTGCCCTTCAGCTAGTAGAAACAGCGCAAGAAGAATCGGACATGCTGGGCGCTATTAATGTCCTTGAAGAGACCATCCGTGCGGAGGCAAATAGCCGTGGCTGACCAAGACTTCAGACTGTTCGCCTTTCAGGAGGAAGCTGCGGACAAACTTCGTGCGGCCGCACTGAATTGGGTAGGACATTCGGTTACTCATGGCGTACCTCGATACGGGTCTCAACCCATCCCGTTCATTGGTCAACTTCGAGCTGTCACCGGTTCGGGCAAGACCCCCATGCTCGCTGATGCTGTTGCCGGCTTAGGCGATGCCGTTGTTATTTGGACTTCTAAGTCCGCTGCCGTTGTAGAACAGACGTACAAGAACCTCCGCGGCCGCTACCGTTCTCTCCTGCCCGCGAACGACGTACGAATTATGCGGGACATTCCGAGTCAAGCTGACTGGCAGCACTTTCTCACGGCACCTACCGGGATCACCATCTGGGTACTCACCACCGCAGCCTGGAACGAATTGGAGGCAGCAAACGCTGGCGGAGATGCGAATGCCCGGCTCAGCCTTCACCGTCCTCAGCCAGATTGGTCAGGTACGACCTCCCCATGGGAGCTGATGCGTACTCAGCTTAAACGACCCCTGTGGATTGTTTCTGATGAGAGTCACAACCAGTCGAGCACGCAGCTTGAAATCCTGGCGAACCTCCAGCCCATGGGGTTCTTTCTAGCTTCAGCAACTCCCGTGCAGAATGAACTGTTTGAAAAGTGGCGAGAAGCACTCACCTCTGACCCGAACTGGGACAGTCTCATGGAGGCCGGAACAGTACCTGTCAGAACACGAGACGTTGTTTCAGAAGAACTACTGAAGACCACGATTGAACTGTTTGACAACAACAGTGGCTTTGAGGAGGATCTAGATTCTGTGCTCGGCACTATGGCACAGCTAGACGAGGCTCTGCTCGCAGATCACGCAAGCGTGACACCGAAGGCAATCTACGTCGTCGAAAAATCAAATCCGCCGCGTGGGTCCTCCGAGGAAGCCCGACCAGTCGTCATTTGGAACTACCTGCGCAGCAAGGGCGTCGACGCTGATCAGATCGCCATCTACACCAATACTCGGGACGTCCCCGAGGACGCCGAGAAAATATCCAGTCTCGGGCAGCTCCAAGATCGGCACCGTCACATCATCTTCAACCAGGCACTGCAAGAGGGATGGGATGACCCGGAGGCCTACGTCGCGTACTTTGACGGAAGGACCAATTCATTCGTCCGGATACGGCAGATCATCGGGCGAATTCTGCGGCAGCCAAACGCGCGGACGTTCGAGTCTGAACGCCTGAACACCGCCACCGTTTACATAAACACTCCGACGGAGAATTTCGAGCAGGTTCTGGCAGATCTGAAGAAGGAACTGCGCCTGTACGCGCCGGAAAACGAGCCAAGCGCAATCCCGATCCGGGTGAAGACTAAGAAAAACCCTCTTCCTGGAATCAATCCCAAGCCGGATCTCAATGACCTGACTCTGCCCAGATGGTCTCTCAAGGCTCCTAACATGACCGGCGCCCAACAGAAGCTAAGAAGCCGAGGTGCCAGCCCATGGGCACGAGAGTTTCTGGACCACACCGGAATAGGCCAAATGAGTGTCCTATCACTCGCAGCCGAAGAAGTCATTAAAAGTAGCCCCATTGACGTACTTCGTAGCGCTAGAACGCGGAATGGGATTTTCTTACGGCGTCGGCTCCTAGCGCGGAACCGAGCATGCCTCAATGCCATCCACCCTGATGCCATCGTCGGGCCAAGCTACGAGCAGGAGTCCTGTCAGTCATCGCTGTGCCAAGAGGAACTCGAAAACCTCATCAGTGAGATCGCGGCCAGCTTCGAAGATCGAGTGGAGTACCAGCTAGATCCTGACCCCGACAGAATCACGTGGTCCATAGGAGAACACCGTCCCCGCAACTCAGACCTTTTAGACTTCACTAATGCCACGCATGCCCAGTACTCCGCCGCTGACTTCAATCCAGATGAGCTACTGTTCGCCAGGACTTTGGACTCCACGGGCGAAGGTATATGGATGCGAAACCCTGCAAGTGTTGAACTTGGCTATGGCATCCCTTTGCCTATCAAAGTAGGTGACTCCTCAAAGTTCTACCCAGACTTTATTTGGTGGCGAGATGGTACGACTTGGGCGATCGACACAACGGGAAGCCACTTAATGAACGATAAAATCCGGGGAAAGCTGATCGGTCTTGAGCAACCGAAGATAGCGCTGGTAGTTCGTGGTAAGTGGGATATTGCTCGCGGCACAAAGATCGATACCAATGGATGGACCTCGGTCATTGCTCGAACCGCCCTCACGCCAGTGGTCAACCACGCGGAGGACTTGCCGTCGATACTCACATCATTTACTCCTTAATCAGCAATCTTTGGCCCCTCTCCCATCGTTATTTCCCCCCTGATGTCTCGCTGCCACGCCGACCACGGGGTCAGCCGAGTTCACGCTCCGCGGCCGTAGTGGGGCCGGGCTCTAGGAGCCTTCACGGTTGGCTACCGTTGGGACTGCCCCGACTTTCCCTGACTCTTGGGGTTGATGGTTTTCAGGCGGCTTTGAGGCCGTGATTGATGGTCTCAAACTCGACCGGCGTGAGGCGACCGAGGCGGCGTTGGCGGCGCCGACGGTGATAGGACTTCTCGATCCAGGTCACGATCGCCAGCCGTAGCTCGTCCCGGCTCGACCAGCGTTGCCGATCCAGCACGTTCTTTTGAAGCAGGGCGAAAAAGGACTCCATGGCGGCGTTGTCCGCGCACGCCCCGACCCTACCCATCGACCCCACGAGGTCGTGATGGGCGAGCTCGTGCACGAACTTCCGGGCACGAAATTGACTGCCGCGGTCGCTGTGGACCACGCAGCCGGCCACCGTCTCCCGGCGAGCCACCGCACTGCGCAGGGCCGTGACCGCCAAAGACGCCTTCATGCGGCTGTCGAGGGAATAGCCGACGATCCGGTTGGAGTAGACGTCCTTGATCGCGCAGAGGTAGAGCTTGCCCTCATCGGTGCGATG
>NZ_BAABLN010000067.1:0-8396 GCF_039544365.1 Kocuria gwangalliensis
TTTTACAACAACCACCGGCCACACGGCAGCCTCGGAGGCAACCCACCCATCAGCAGGTGCAACCAACCTACTGACTGAGTACAGGTAGGTCTCCCCCGTCGGGTCCGGGCCAGCCAGCTCCATCATCAGCTCGCCCACCCGCTGCGCCGCCTCCTCCCCCAGCGCCTCGAACCACTGCACCGGGTCCGGGATCAGGGCGTACTCCGCCGGCGCGGTCGTCTTCCACGCTTCCTGCGCGAACTTGCCGTACGTGTTCATCACGAACCTCCTCAGGTTCCGGAAAGAGAAAGGCATCAATGCTCAGCTGCCCCTCGACTTGTGTCCTTCTGCGGGTTCGGGCCATGGGGGGATCTCCTGATTGCGATCGGGAATCTCCCCCACACGCTACCCAGCCACTCCACCGCCATCTTTGAGAACACGCACCAGCTAACCTCCATTATGTTGATATGTCAACATCTACCTCAACGCGTCACTCACTCTTCCGCGCCTACAGGAGCGCCCATCCGCAACCTCGTCGATCAGTCCAATCGGGGTTTAGGTGGTTCCACCAGCTTCCGAGGACCAAAGCAGGCTCCAGACCATGGGGGCGCATCCCTGGCGTGGCCGCCCCGTTCTGGGCCTTGCGTTGCGACGCTCAAAGGCATGGCAGGCGCCTCCAAGCCACGATGCGACCCCTTGCAGAAAGCGACCGATCCGGAGTTCTGGGGGTACTGACGTAGAACAGCGGGTTCAGCCACATCCCATCGACGCATCCGGGACTAAAACATCCTGCCGCACCACGTCTAGCAAGCGTCACTTAAGCTACCGAAGTAGGGGCGTGGCACGGGCGTGCGCCATGTAAATAGAGCGGAGCAATGTGTACATCAAAAGATTGACTATCCAAAACGTGAAAAGCTTTCGCCAGGAAACCACCTTGGAGATGGGGCGAGGTGTCAACTTCCTCGTAGGTGACAACAATGGCGGCAAGTCCACTGTTTTGGAGGCCCTGCTTTTCCTGTTCGAAGGACCGACCACCACCAAGTGGCGTCCCGACACCTTCTACTCCACCGACGCAGACGGTCCTACGAGCGTCACTGCGGACATCTCGGGCGGAGTCGAGAACCTGGTGGAACAGCCAAAATATACTCTTCTCAAGAACTTTATTTTTGACAACGACGGCGAGAAGGTGCTCCGACTGCAGCGCAGCAGCGAGCAACGGACGGTCGTTCAAAACGATAAGGACAAAACTGTTGATGTCAAGGCAATATGCTTTTGGCATCCAGAGCGCGAACAGTTTGAGAACGTGACAGGTATAGACGCACGAGTCAAAACGATCTTTGATTTCGAGGCCATCTGGGCAGACGCGCATCCAGGTGATCACATTGATTTCGCAAATACCAAAACGCTCGGACGGCTCCTGGATGCAGCCTTCAAGCGTTTCACTGAGACTGATCACTGGAAAGATTTGGTGACAGCTCACGGAAAAGCATTTGCCAACGACGACGACAAGTCGTTCCTAGTTGAAACGAACCGGCTCGCCACTGACATCAAAGCGTTGGTGGATGACCAGTATGGGCACGCAGCGATGCGATTTGAGTTCAGCCTCCCGGATCCCTCTGTTTTCATGAAACAAGGGCGTCTTCACGTAGACGATGGTGCTGGAGAGACGCCTATCGAAGGCAAGGGTTCCGGCATGCAACGCGCCATCGCTTTAGGCATCATCCAGCTGTACGCGAAGTCAGAAGCTCTCGCCGACCCGGACAACCCAACACCACTGATTCTCATGCTTGACGAGCCCGAGACCTGGCTGCATCCGAGTGCTCAGCTACGACTCGGCGACGCACTGAGTGCCATTGGTGAGCGGGAACAGGTCTTTATTATCACGCATTCCCCATACCTGATCAGAAAGTTCGACAGCAACAACCACCGCTTGGCCGTGTTTGCGGGTCAAGGAGAACAACGACGCATCGACACGTCGACAACCTTTGGCCTATTTGGGGTCGGCGAACCCACCTGGGGAGAAATCAACTATCGTGCATTCGAGATCTGCAGCCACGAATTTCACAACGAACTCTATGGTTTCGTACAGAAGCATCTAGATAATCAACAACCTGAAGGGAAAATTGCCACGGAGAAGATCCTTGACGCGTTCTTGGAAAATCATGGTCTCACAAAGACCAAGATGTGGGAGCGCAATCCGACCTTCAAGTACGCAACAACCTTGCCGGTATATGTCAGAAACTCGATCCACCATCCGGAAAACAAAGCGAATGCATCAGTGACAGATACGGAGCTTCGAAAATCCACAGAGCAGCTCGTAACCCTCGTCGAGCTGCTGAGGTGATGACTGAATTACCCACAGTGGAAACGATAACGTTGACCGCTTACTGGATATATGTAAAGCAGGGAAAACTGAAGCGGGATCAGAATCTCCTGATGGCCCGGCAGGCCCGTCTGCAGTGATCCTCACGGCATGAACGTCTACCTGACACCTTTCGGTGCGGCGGTCCCTTACTGTGTGGCTCAGGACGGGAGGCGGCGGGATGACACGCAAGGTCGATCCAGCTGAGGCAGCGCTCATTATGCGCGCCGCGGGCTGCGTGCCGTTGGTGCCGTACCCCGGCTCAGGTGTTCCGTGGCCATGCATTCACGAACCGTGCGGGGCGCCGATCGCTCCGCTGTACTCGAACGTCAGGAAGCGGGGAAGAGCTTGCCGGCGGTGCGCCGATGAGAAGCAGGGGGCGAACCGTCGAGCCGGCCTCGCCCACGGAGCCGAGAGCACCATGCGGGCAGCCCAGTTCGAGCCGCTCGATCCGTACCCCGGCGCGGACAAACCTTGGCGTTGTCGGCACGAACCATGTGGCCAGGTGCGCACACCGACCCTGAATACGGTGCGCAGAAACGGCACCGCGTGCCGACCCTGTTGGCTCAGCCAGCAAGGGTTCACCGTGTGGTCCGCCGAATCCGCTGAAACGTACTTCCGCGACCATGGGCTGGAACCGCTGCAGCCGTACCCAGGGTCATCCTCGGTCCCGTGGCCAGCGCGGCACACCATTTGCGGCAGAGTCGTCACCCCACGGTTGGCCAACCTCGCCGCCGGGCAGGGACCCTGTCGCGAATGCGGGCAGGAAGCAACCCATACCGCCCAGCAGCTCAACCACGACGAGGCTGCCGCACTCATGCGCAGGGCCGGCCTGGAACCGTTGGAGCAATTCTCCGGTGTGGACCGTCCGTGGCGGTGCCGGCACGGACGCTGCGGCCGCGAAGTCAGCCCCACGTACACGAACACCAAACGAGGCCAGGGCGGCTGTCGCTCCTGCGCGGCCCAGGACGCCTCCGCCCGCCTTCTCATGCCAGAGCCGACCGCACGCGCGATCATGAACGCCTCCCGCCTCGAACCACTGGAGCCCTACCGGGGAAGCAACAAGCCCTGGCGATGCCGCCACGCGTGCGGCCGCACCGTGACCCCGACCCTCAACAACGTGGCCGCGGGCCGCGGCATCTGTCGCTACTGCAACAGCGCGTTCCCCTACGCCGGGCCTGCCACCCTCTATCTCGTCGCGGATCGAGACGCCGTCAAGATCGGGTGCGCCAAACGCGGCGGCACACGCATCGACGAACACCGCCGGCGCGCCTGGCAGCTCGCCTGGAGCCTAGACGTGCCCACCGGCGACGACGCCTACAACCTCGAACAAGCCGTCATCGCCTGGTGGCGGGACGAACTCGGGCTCTCCCCCGCTTACACCAGCGATCACATGCCCCAATGGGGGGCAACCGAGACCGCCCGCTGGGAAGACATGCCCCCGGATTCCGTTCTCGCCCGGGTCGAGCAGCTGGCTGAGATGTTGGGCCTTCCACCCCTCCGACCGCACCTGACGCGCTACCTCGAGGAGCGACCCGCCAGCGCCTGCACCCCGCTCGGGTCGCGCGACCGTCGACGAGCCGTAGCGTCCGGGCAACTGGCGCTACCTGGCCTGTAGCCCCGCAAGTGGCAGACAGCAACACCACCTGAACCGCCGGTGGAGCCGGCATACCCGCGGGCGGTCGGGCGCCCACCTCCCTAGTGGTGGTTCGCGTCGGCGGCGTCGTGGAGACGGGGAACAGGGACAGCACCGCGGTCCCTGATGGCCAGGACGGCCCCACCGAGCAACCCGCCCACCAGTCCGTAGGGGGTCAGGACCAGGACGTAGAGAAACCACACCGGGTCGACGACCACGTTCAGCACCAGGAAGGGCAGCATCAGCGCCACACCAGAGACGGCCATCAGGGCGATGCGAACCCCGGTGGTCAAGCCGTAGTCGGCCCCGGCCTCCCAGCACGGGCCCCACACCAGTTGGGTCCACACCAACCCCACCCCCATCAGCACCGCCCAACACAGCAACCAGGGCGACCAGCCGCCGCCCGGTGACAGGACGGCGGCGTAACCCAGGGCCAGCACCGGGGTGAGGGCTTGGAACACCAGATAGGTGCTCAGCGGATGCACGTGCAGGGCTCGTCTCACCAAATCACGCCTCTCCACTCGATAGCTCCCACCGTATGCCGCACACCCGCGTAGATACGCATGGACCTCGCTCGGGGCCACCCCCAATAACGTCTACCGCAGCACGGTCCGCCGCTAACTGGCCAGATGTAAAGCGGGACAGTCCCTTTCTTTACGCAATGTGGAAGGTGACCCAGAGCTGCAGACACACAAGCAATCATGGCAAAGTCAATGCATGCCAACCTATGAAATGGGCCAGTGGCTTTTAGTCATGTGCCATCGCACACAGCAACCTTCACCCGACTACCTGGTAGCCGCGTTCCCCACCGATGAGATTCGAGAGGCATACCTTTCAATTGCCTCGGAACGCGCTGAACAGGAGGTCCGGCACATCCTTCGAGCATTTGTAGGGCACTCCAGATCTCTAGGTTCATTCGATCGCCTACAAGTGCTTTCTATAGAAGCACTCCGAAAAGAGCAGGGCCGTGAAGCGACCAAAAATGGCTGGTCACCTCGATTTACAGAATATGAAATCCGGGCGCTCAACCATCTTTCCGGCACTTCGAGCACCCCAACCTGGGAGGGGTTAACATGGGCTCTTGATCTACTACCGCACGCACCCCAAAAAGCGATCGATGTTATCCATGCTTATATGTACGCCCATGCTCAGGTCCTACCGGATTTACGAATTAGCGGCCTAACGGACGCGGCGGAACTGATCCGAACTCGATATATACTACAGGGCAGCGCTTCAATTGAGACTCTACTCGAGCTCATTCTCAATCTCGATTCGCGGGATTTTGAATACCTCGTCGCTCATCTGTACGAGGTATTGGGATATGATACTGAAGTTACCCCTGCCCAAAAAGATTACGGCAAAGACGTAATCGCTAGGAAAATCAACGAAACCGTCTTTATCGAGTGCAAAAACTGGCAAGGGCATGTGGGGGTCAAGGTAATTTCTGATCTGGCGGGTCGCGTATCAATGGAACAAGCCACACGAGGAATTGTAATAGGCACATCAGGATTCACAGAAGGGCCTGCAACCGCAACTGAAATTGCTTCTAGATGGCCATCCAGAATATCGCTTCTGGATGGCATTGAGCTGATTAAATTAATGAATCAGCACCTTGGAAGCGAGTGGCATCGCCGAGTTGAACGAATAATTCAAAGCGAACGAAGCCGGCAAGATCGTCGACCGAAATAGTCAGTCAAACAACTCATTTACAGGCTCTTCAGAGTTGAGTGTGGGCGCGCCGGTGGTGCGGGGTAGCTGGGGATAGACGTCGAGGTCCTCGATGATGAGCGGACTCTTACCTCTGCTCGCACCAAGGACCTCGACAATGCTTAACCATAGTTGCGTATGCCCTGACGCGCTCGATCGCTGCGACCGATGCGATCTCCTCCTCGACTTCCCCGGCCTCCACCTGGTCTCGGTCACGCAGGCTCCCTCGGGCCTGGTGCTCGAGGTGGAGTCCTGCGTTCCGGTCCAAGGCTGTCCCGGCTGCGGAGTCATCGCTACTGGTCACGGCCGTGTGGTGGTCGAGGTGATTGATGCGCCCTGGGCGGGTCGGCCGGTGCGGGTCCGATGGCGCAAGCGCCGCTGGATCTGTCACGAGGACGTTTGCTCGGTGGTCTCGTTCGTCGAGCAGGACCCGGAGGTCTGTGCGCCGCGCGGTCTGCTGAGCACACGCGCGATCCGGTGGTCCATCGGTCAGCTCCGGCGCGAGGCAGCGACGATCCAGGGCCTGGCCCGGCAGCTCGGCACGACCTGGAACACCCTCTGGACTCAGGTCCGCCCCGTCCTGGCCACGGCCGCTGACGACCCGGTCCGGTTCGAGAACGTGCAGGTCCTGGGCGTGGACGAACACATCTGGCATCACCGCGACCCCCGCCGGCGCGGTCCGAAAGAGCTCACCGGGATGGTCGAGCTGACCCGCGGACCCCACCCCACCGCCAGGCTCCTCGACCTCGTCCCCGGCCGATCCGGCAAGGCCTACCGCGACTGGCTGGACGAGCGGGGCGAAGGGTTCCGGAAGCGGGTCGAGATCGCGACGTTGGACCCGTTCCAGGGATACAAGAACGCGATCGATGACCAACTCGAGGACGCCACCTGCGTGCTGGATGCGTTCCACATCGTCAAGCTCGCCGGCGCGGCAGTCGATGACGTCCGCGGCCGGATCCAACAGGAGACCCTCGGCCACCGAGGCCGCAAGGGCGACCCCCTCTACGGCATCCGCCATGTTCTCCGCGCCGGGCGAGAACGCCTCACGTCTCGTCAGCAGACTCGCCTGGAAGCTGCGTTCACGGCCCATCCCGATCACATCGCGGTCGAAGTCGCCTATCGCTGCGCTCAGGACCTTCGGGACGTGTTCCACCAGCCCACGCCTGCACGAGGACGCCAGCTTGCCGAAAAACTCATCGCCTCGCTGCCGACCTGCCCGATTCCCGAGATCGCCAGGCTCGGAAAGCCCTTGAGACGCTGGAAGACCGCGTTCCTGGCCTACTTCGACACCGACGGCGCGAGCAACGGTGGTACCGAGGCCATCAACGGGATCATCGAACTCGGCCGCCGCATCGCCCGCGGCTTCCGCAACTTCGAGCACTACCGCCTCCGCATGCTCCTCATCACCGGTGGACTCGACGCCTCACCCCACACTCAACTCTGAAGAGCCCATTTACAGATGAGCATGGATAGGTGTATTTCGCCGGGGTCCGAGTGGATTCCGGCGAACGTCTCGGTCGACACCACTGAGTCCCGGAACGCACGATCCCCTGGCTTCTGGCCTTCGGCAGGCTGGCCGTGTGCTGTCACCCCAGTGCGCCCACCATCACCGCTGTGGCCACCTTGACGGTCACCGTCATCTGCGCCCGGCGACGGCTCCGGAAGGACTATTGAAACCATTCCTAAATGCGTCGTCAGGAATCGATCTAGGTCCCAGTCCAAGGTAGATATTTCTTACCAATGACCTTGGGCACCCCTTCTAATGACATGAGGTTCGCTTTGGAAACCGCACTTTACTTTCCCCACATCAGAGTGCCGAAGGCTGCCTGGTTTACCCAGGTGCTGTTGTACTGGGAAGACGTCGCGTCCATCATCCCCCGTCCCAGTGGAACAACCGACATCACGAACTAAGCCCGTACATGAACGACCTCATTGACCACCACATGTTGAACAGGGCATCGCCAGATACATTTCTCGAGCTTGCTGCCAAGGGTGCCTCGTATACAACATTCGCACAAGACTTCCTCAATTTCCTCGAGTCGCGCCCACAGCCACTCTTGCCCTACGAGTATGTACAGGTCCACACCGAAAAGTTGCCGTACCTACTGTTCCAGGAACTCAGCAGCAAAGGTCTTGTTTACCACTTCGACGGCACAGCTTGGCAGGAGAGTTGGTGGTTCGTAGAAAAGAGTACCGCACACCTTTACATGAGCTATCTTGCAGCGGTCATCAGTAAAATGTCGCCGGGAACCGTCCCCGTCACAGACCGGCGTCAGGGCTTTGGAAAAGCATTGATTGGCGAGATTCCGCAGGACAACTCGCCAACAACGCCCGAATATGCACGTCTGCGGTTCAGCATGATTGCCAACGCCCTACCTGCTCCTCGCACTCAGGTCCCTGCCAGTGAGCTGCGTCGATTTAAGGACGACAACCACGACATCCTCCGTCGATGTAGAAACGAGATCGATCTAGAGATCCTCAGGCTGGCTGGCATCACAGAACCCAACGAAAAAGCGTACGCGATATCCATACTCACAGAGCGAATTCAGGACGACATAGAGACACTTCAAGGCGAGATGAGTAGGCGACGGTGGCCAAAAATTGTTTTGGTCGGCGTCGGCGGACTAGTTGTTGTGGGGCATGAGGTTCTTGTCACGGGTGCGTTGATGAGATGAGGAACGGGCTCCTCGCCACAGGATGGAAGTTCCTACA
>NZ_BAABLN010000068.1:0-9475 GCF_039544365.1 Kocuria gwangalliensis
CCACCACGTCACGCCAAAAAACGGCTCAGTGCCGATCCGGGATATCGGCCGCCGGCCCTAACCTGAGTCGGTGGATCGAGGCTAAATGACCCCGTATTGACCCCCAAATGAGACCTCAAATGAACCCGCGAGGCGACGCGACGCAGCGAAGACGGAATCGGCTTCTGACCAGGCGCGTTGTTGCAAGGCGCGGCAATCGACAAGCCCTTGCCGCGCCCGTAGGAACGAATGAGGCCCCCGAAACTCTTGGAGTGCGAAGCACGGCTGCGGACCGTCATCACGGCGATGGGCAGCCCGCCTTCGGCGGGTGCCAGGCCAGGCCCTCCGGGCGGGGTCAGGTCGGCGGGTGCGGTGCTGAGGTTGCGTGCGTCGGCGTGCATCAGCGACCACCGCCCCGGCCGTAGCGCTTGATGACAGCCTGATGCGTGACGCCGAGGGCGTCGCCGATCCTGGCCCAGGTCACCCCGTCGGCGCGGGCGTCGGCGACGGCGATCTCGACGGCCTCCTCCAGCACGGAGCGGAGCACGCCGAGGTCGTAGAGCTGGGCCTCGCCATCGGCGAGGGACGGGTCGCCCTGTCGCCAGCGGAAGCTGGTCAGGTGATCGAAGGCGGCGGAGTTCGCGCTCATCAGCGACCACCGCCCATCACGGCGGCGACGGCGGCGCGCTGTCGCGGCGTCAGCGGAGTGAGTGCCAGGCGCTCACCGGCTCGGCGACCGGCGGCGCGGGCGGCGGCGATGACGGGATCGAGCCCATCAGCATGCGGAACGGGAGACGAGTCCTGATCGAGAGCAGGGCAGTCAAGCGCGGATGCGCGGGGAACGTCGATAACGACAGACATCGGAAGTCCTCAGATATGAGTATCTTCCGGTTCCCCGCCACGGTAGTTGGGCTGTTTGACCGGCTACTCATCCGGGAGCAGAACCCCGCGCTTCTAAGTCGCGGCCCCGGTGGGATCTTCTTGTCTGCAACCACTCTCCCACGAGTCGACTCACCATTGCAATGACGAGTTGACTCATGAGTCAGTCGCGACGCGGCTCTATGCGAATGAGGTCGGGGTCGAACTTCACGTGACCGGGCGCGATGGGCTCGATGGTCACAGTCACCAGCTCGTCCACGAGCATCCGGCGGCGGTCTATGTCCAACGCCTTCCACTTCGACTCGACAACCTCGCGACGCTCCGCGGTGCCGACCGCCTCCTCCACGTCTGCCAGCAGCTTCGCCGCCACGGATACCGAGCGGTCGAGCAGCTCCGCGTCGATCTCGTCGATGCGGACCTTCACGTCGTTGATCGCCGCGGTGATCTCCAGGACCGGCTGATGGATGTCGCGCAGCAGCGGGCTCAGCTCCTTTACGCGCTCGACCAGGGCGTTCCGCTCGGTCAGCAGCTCCTCGCGGTCCGGCCCGTCGTCCTCCTGCGGCATCACGAGGTCGTGCACGTCCACCGACGACAGGCGGGTGAGCACTGCCTCGGTGACCATCGCATCGACGGGCTCGCGTTGGCGGGTGAGGTGGAACTGCTCGCCGCAGCGATACGTCGGCTGCTTGCGGCTGTTCGTCCCCGAGACGAGCGTCGCACCGCACTTCCCGCACAGCCCGATCGTCGACAGGAGGTATTTCGGCTGGTTGCCCTGCCTGGCCGACCTCCGCACGTTGTCCTCCAGCTTCGCCACCGCGGTCCGCCACGTCTGCTCGCTGACGATGGGCGGGAACGCCTCGCCCTGCACCGGGTACAGCTCGCCGGATGCGTAGTGCTTGATGTAGCCACAGTAAAGCGGGTTCGCGAGCAGGTAGCGCACGGCATCGACGGAGAATTCCGAGCCGCGGGCGGTGAGGTGACCAGCGCTGTTCAGGTCCTCGCGGATGCGCCGGATCGACAGCGACGGCTCGCCGAGGAACGCGTCGAAGGCCCGCCGAACCGCGTCGGCCTCTTCCTCGATCAGCTCACCCTCCCTCGACCATCCGAACGCCTTCCAGGCGGACGTGGGGATGCCCTCGGCACGTCGGCGCTCGTTCGACCTGATCTGTCGCTCGGCCTTGCGACGCGCCTCGAACCGGGCGAGAGCGGCGAGCATCGTCGCCCGGAACTCGCCGTCCGCCGTCGAGAGATCGATCTCGCCGTCCACGGTGACGACGCGCAGACCGAGGTCGATCAGCGTGTTCAGGTCCTTCGTGCTGCGCAGGAGCCGGTCCATGTCCACGGCGACCACCATCGAGAACCGGCCCGCGCGGGCGTCGTCCAGCATCTCGGCCCACCGGGTGCCAGCGCGGCGCTTCTTCGTCGCCGACACCGCGTTGTCCTCGTAGACCTCGACGACGTTCCAGTCCTTGGCCTCGGCCAGCGCCCTGATCTTCCTCAGCTGCGTATCGACCGTCCAGCGGTCGCCCTTGCGGTCCATGGAGGCGCGGACGTACGCGGCCACCTCGTTCGTCTTCCTCAGCGCTACCAGTTCGACCATGCAACCAAGCTTACGTGAACGGGCGTTGCAACCACGATATGCGGTACGAGAATCCCCTGTACTTCGCGGAAGAGGCTGCGCAGCTGGACCTCCTGGCCGATGGCCGGGTGGCTCTCGGCGTGAGCAGGGGATCTCCCGAGCCGGCATTGCGCGGCTGGGAGTCCTTCGGCTACACGGGTTCCGAGGACCCGCGCGGCGCGGATATTGCGCGTGAGCATTTCGAGAAGTTCATGCGCGCCATCAAGGGCGAGGCCATGACCTACGCGGATCCCGCCCAGTACGGCGCCGGGGCCACATTGGCCATCGAGCCGCAGTCGCCCGGTCTGCCCGAGCGTATCTGGTGGGGTGCCGGTTCGGCCAAGACCGCCGAATGGGCTGGCGAACAAGGTGTGAACCTCATGAGTTCCACGCTGCTGACCGAAGCCAACGAGGGTTCTTTCGCGGAGCAGCAGGCCGAACAGGTGCGTCGGTTCCGCGAGGCGTTCCGCGCCGCGGGCCACACCCGCACACCGCGCACCTCGGTCAGTCGCAGCGTGTTCCCCATCGTGGGGCCCGAGGACGAGATTTTCTCCTACATGGGGGCGCGCGAGTCCCGGGACCAGGTGGGCGTGATCGACGGGTTCACCTCGATTTTCGGGCGCACCTATGCGGGCTCGCCGGACAGCCTCGTGGAGCAGCTGAAACAGGATCAGGCCGTGGTGGAATCGGACACCCTGATGCTCACGATTCCCAGCCAGCTGGGACCCGAACTGAACCTGCGCATCCTGGAGGACTTCGCCAAGTACGTGGCCCCCGAGCTCGGATGGCAGCCTAATACCGAGGGCCCCGTGACGGGGTACGAGATGTCCTGAGCCGAGCTTGGCGGAGGCGTCCCGTGGTCGGCACTGACGACGTCGCCAAGCTCACCCTCCCGGGGCCGCTCACCGCGTGTGCGCGGCCCCGCACTCACTTAAACTGGTGGGTATGTCCCTGCCGAAAATTGTGCTGTTCTATGTCTTCACCCCCCTGGCCGATCCCGAGGCAATCAAGTTGTGGCAGCAGAACCTTGCCGAGCGCGCCAACGTGAAGGGGCGCATCATTGTCTCCGAGCAGGGCATCAACGCGACCGTGGGCGGGGACATCCACGACGTCAAACGCTACGTGAAGGGCCTCAAGGAGTACGCCCCGTTCAAGAACGCGGACATCAAATGGTCGGACGGAGTGGGGGATGACTTCCCGCGGTTGAGCGTCAAGGTGCGTCCGGAGCTGGTGACCTTTCACGCGCCCGATCCGATCACGGTAACCGAGGATGGCGTGCGGGGTGGTGGCACGCATCTGAAACCGCATCAACTGCATGAGCTCATGGACCAGCGCGGGGAAGAGGTCGTGTTCTTCGACGGCCGCAACGCCGTGGAAGCGCGGATCGGCAAGTTCAAGGATGCGCTGGTTCCGGAAACGGACACGACCCGCGATTTCATTGACGAGATCGAGTCGGGCAAGTATGACGCGTTCAAGGACAAGCCCGTGGTCACCTATTGCACCGGCGGCATCCGCTGCGAGGTCCTGTCCGTGTTGATGAAGAACCGCGGTTTTCAGGACGTTTACCAACTGGACGGCGGGATCGTCCGCTACGGGGAGGCCTACGGCAACAAGGGGCTGTGGGACGGTTCGCTGTACGTGTTCGACAAACGAATGCACATGGAGTTCGAGCCCGGCGCCCGGTCACTGGGATCGTGTGTTGAATGCGGCAATCCCACGCCCCGGTACGTCAACTGCGCCGAGGGCAGCTGCCGGCAACTGTTCCTGTGCTGCGAGGACTGCACCGCATCGGGCGCACGCGATCACTGCCCGGACTGCGTTCCGGTGCCCGCCTGACACGCATCGTTTTCACCGGGGTCTTCGTGCCCCGCGCCACGTACTGCAAAACCTCGTAACCTTGAACTATGACTCAACCCGCGACCCTCATGACCTTCGGCCACGGCACCGCGGATCGCGGCGAGCTGGCCCGGTTGCTCCGCGGTGCCCGCGTCGAACGAATCGTGGACGTGCGCAGGTTCCCGGGTAGTCGACGCAACGACGCCGCCGCACGCGGCCAGATCGAGGAGCTCGCCCACGAGCTGGGTATCGAATACGTGTGGGATGGACGCTTGGGCGGTCGCCGCTCGCTCACCAAGGCCGAGGACGAGGTATCACCGGATCAATGGTGGCGCGTCAAGGCCTTCCGTGCCTATGCCGCGTGGACCCGCACCGAGGAATTTCGTGCCGGCATGGCCGATTTGCTAGCCGGTCTGGACGACAAACGCACGGCCGTGATGTGTTCGGAATCCGTGTGGTGGCGCTGTCACAGGCGCATCATTTCAGATGTGGCCACTGCGGAGTACGGTGTGCGCGTGGTACATCTGATGCACAACGGAAAATTCACGGTGCACGAACCCAGCGAGGGACTGCGCCTGGACGATCGCAGAGACCCGGTATGGGACGGCGCGCAGGCATGAGTCAGACACAAGTAACGGTGAGTGGACCGACGATCACGGACGCCTCGATCACCCTGCTGCGGACCGGCGAGGTGAAGACCCAGCACTGGGGGTCCTCGCGCAGGTTCCGAACGGCCGCCGTGAAGACGCCGCACACCGATCCGGTTCGCCTGACGGTCACGGGTTTCGTGGGGGACGAGCAAGGGAACCCGAAATATCACGGTGGGACCGAGAAGGCCGTGTGCTGTTACCCGGCCGAACACTATGACGAGTGGCGTGCCGAGGGACTTCAGCTGCCGGACGGCGCGTTCTTCGAGAACCTCACCATTCGGGGTGCCACCGAGGACAGGGTGTTCCTGGGTGATGTCTACCGAGTGGGCGGCGCTGTCGTCCAGGTGACCCAGCCGCGCACGCCCTGCGCGACCATTTCCAAGAAGTGGTCCAACCCAGACCTCCCCAAGCTCATGATGAGCACCAATCGCTGCGGGTACTACCTGCGGGTGCTCGACGAGGGTGACGTCGAGGTCGGAGACCGCTTCGAGTTCGTGTCCCGCCTGCCGGATGCGGTGTCCTGCGCCTTCGTGAGTCGGATCATGAACGTGGAGCGAGGAGACCTAGCGGCCATGCGCGAGCTGCTCGAAGCCCCCGAATTTCCCGAACGCTGGCGCAAGCAACTGCTGCGTCGCCTGGGCAAAAGCGCCTGAGCTCGCGCGCGAGTCGCGCTCGGCACTGATTGAACCTCAGCCCGCGCGGTCCGGATCAGATCATCTCCAGCGGCCCCGGCTGGTCCGGCGCGGGGAAGGCCGCGTCAATGGCCCGCAGATCCTCCGCGCTCAGCCGCAGACCAAGGGCACGGGCATTGTCCGCCACATGCTCGAGCGTGGAGGCTTTGGGAATGGCAATCGTGTTGCCGTCCCGGATGGCCCACGCCAGCAGCACCTGTGCGACGGTCGCATTGTGGTTTTCGGCAATGTCCTGGAGGGCCTTTTCCCCCAGCAACTCACCCTGACCGACGGGGGAGTAGGCCATGGCCACGATCTCACGTTGTTTCAGGGCGGGGAACAACTCCAGTTCCGCTCCCCGGCTCGCGGGGTTGTACAGCACCTGATTGACCAGCGGATTCTCCGGGTAGGTCTCCAACTCCGCCAGGTCCACGTTGGACACACCCCAGTCGCCGATCAACCCGCGGTCCACGAGCCGTTCGAAAGCCATGAAAGTTTCCTCCACCGGAAACGACCCGGGCCAGTGCAGCAGGTATAGGTCAATGTGATCGAGCCCCAGGTGACGCAGGCTGCGCTCGCAGGCTTGCTCGGTTCCCTTGGTCGACGCGTTGGACGGCAGGACCTTGTCCACCAGGTACACATCGTCGCGAATCGGCGCGATTGCCTCGCCCACGAGTTTTTCGGAGCGCCCGTTGCCGTACATTTCCGCGGTGTCGATGAGCGTGAGGCCCAGTTCCACACCCCGACGGAGCGTGCTGATTTCGGCCTCGCGGGTAGCGGTAGAGTCACCAATGTTCCACGCTCCCTGCCCGATTGCGCTCAGCTGGGTGCCGTCGGACAGTTCTACGATGCGGTTCACGAGATCTCCTGAGTGAGCGGGGCGGGGTGGACACCACGCTAGATTCTCCGGTGAGTCTCCGCAATTACTCACCCACGTCACATCGCAAGGAGCACCCCAGCCATGACGCCAACGGACCCCCGGCCCACGCTCTTGCCGCACCCGCTCACCGAGCAACTCTTCCCCTCACCCGTGCCTCCCGGCTCGGGTTGGCCGGAGGATCCGGCCTCACAGGACACGCCCGTGGCGCACGACGCCGCTGGGGTGCGGGCGCTCGCGAACGGCGCGAGCGGCGTCGCCGACCTGAACGCCCTGTGCAGCGTGTGCCGGGCCTGCGAGCGGTTGGTGCAATGGCGCGAAACCGTGGCCGAGCACAAACGGGCCTCGTTCGCGGACCAGCCCTACTGGGGTAGACCCGTGCCGTCCTACGGTGACCCGCGCGCTCGGCTCGTGATCGTGGGGCTGGCACCCGCCGCCAACGGGGGAAACCGGACGGGGCGCATGTTCACCGGTGACCGCGCGGGCGACTGGCTGTACGCGGCGCTCTACCGCGCGGGATTCGCCGCTCACGAGACGGTGAGCACCGCCGGAGACGGGCAACGGCTGCGGGGCGTGCGGATGATCGCGCCCGTGCGATGCGCCCCGCCGGCCAATAAACCGCTGCCCGCGGAAAAGGCCGCGTGCGGTGGCTGGTTCGACCGCGAAATGACACTCCTCCCCGAGGTCGAGGGGATCATGGCGCTGGGCGGCATCGCGTGGCAGACCACCTTGGCCGCCGCCGTGCGGATGGGGTGGGGCGTGCCCAAACCCCGCCCCAAGTTCGGACACGGCGCTGTTGCCGCATTGCAGCGACCGGACGGGCGCCCCGTTCGGCTCGTGGGCTGCTACCACGTGAGCCAGCAAAACACGTTCACCGGGCGGCTGACCGAACCCATGCTGGACCGGGCGCTGGCGCTGGCGGCCGGGCGGAATCCCGAAGAGTCGCTACACTCCCAACAATGAGTGTGTGTCCCTGTGGCGGAGGTCCCGCCGGTGCGTCCTTTGCACAATGCTGTGAACCGGCACTGACCAACCAGCGATGGCCGGAGACGGCCGAGGCCCTGATGCGCTCGCGGTACACGGCCTTCGCGCTCGGCCACGAGGATCACTTGTTCCGCACCTGGCACCCCTCGACCCGCCCGTCGGAGGTCTCGGCGGACCCCGGGACCGAGTGGCTGGGACTGACCATCCATGCCACGGAAGCGGGCGGGGAACGGGACGAGAACGGCGTCGTGGAATTCACCGCGCGCTATCTCGCTGCGGGGCGAGGAGAGAGTCAACATGAGGTGTCCCTGTTCCGCAAGCGCGCCGGCCGCTGGATGTACGTGGCAGCCTTGACCGGCGGAGAGCAGTGACGGTTCCTCGTCCTTCGAGGGCGCGTCGCGAGCGCGCTTGGAGTGCGCTGCGTGCCAACGTGGCCGGATTGCCGCCGTCGTGTTTTGCGATGGTGATGGGCAGCGGCATAGTGTCCGTTGGGGCCTACCAATTGGGATTATCGGGACTCTCCCGCGCAATCATGGCCATTGCCGTGGTGGCGTTCGTGATCCTGGTGGGGCTGTCACTGTGGCGGGCTGTGGCCTTCCGGAACTCGCTCATGGACGACCTTCATGACCCGTCCAGGGCCTTCGGGTTCTTCACCGGTGTGGCCGCAACCAATGTGGTGGCCATTTGTCTGATTGCGATCGGGATACACGCCGGGGGGCTGGTTTTGCTTGCTGCGTCGGCCGTGGGGTGGGTGATCCTAGGATACCTGGTGCCGTGGTTCGCCGTCCTGGGGCGTGCTGAGCGGCCGGTCCTGAAGTTGGCCAATGGTTCGTGGTTCATTTGGGTGGTTGCCGTTCAATCCATGGCCGTGGTCAGTGCCACCCTGGAACCGCTTTACCCGGATGGGCGGCAGTTACTGTCCGTGATAGCGGTCATGTGCTGGTCCATCGGGCTCATCCTCCACGCCGCGTGCGCCGTGTTCCTGTCCCTGCGCTTGCTGGTGTATCCGCTCACGCCGGAGAATATCGACCCGCCATACTGGGTGGCCATGGGTTCCCTGGCCATCTCGGTGGTGGCGGGCGCATTGATTGTGGAAATGGACAGCGCCCCCATGGTTGATGTGACCCGCGGGCTGGTGGCCGGCCTGGCCGTGGTGCTGTGGTGTTTCGCCACGTGGCTGATCCCGGTGCTCGTTGCCCTGGGAATCTGGCGGCACGCGGCCAGGAAAATTCCGCTGACGTACCACGCGTCCTGGTGGTCCATGGTGTTCCCACTGGGCATGTACGCAGTGGCGGGGATGTATTTGGGACGGGCCAACCATCTGCCCCTGCTCACCGACATCGGTCAGTGGTTCTACTGGGTGGGAGCTGCCGCGTGGGCGATCACGCTGGTGGCGATGCTGGGCAGGGGGGCACGAACGGCCATGGGTCTGCGCCGCGTTACCGGGATGACCGTTGAATCGTAGGGCTGTTGCTCAGCGCAATTCGTACAGTTTGATTCCCAGAGCGTGAGCCACGCCCGCGGCGCGGCCGGCGTCCGCGGTCATGCCGGTGATCATCTCCTGGGGATCGGGGTGGCTGCCCAGGGCCGAGAGGTACTGCTTGTGACAGCGCAGCGAGTCGACCGCGGCGTCGATATTGGCCTCGGTGAGCTCGACGGCGTAATCAGGAACCACTCCGTTGACGATCAGTCGGGTCACGCCCCACGGCTCCAGGCCCTCACCAGCCATGAGATCGCGGAACACCCAGGGGTTGTCGGCATCCCGTATGGCGTCCAGAGTGGCGAGCCCCGCAGCGCGGTGATCGGCCTGATTCAGACCCCACGTGGCCTTCTCATCCCAGTTCAAGGTGACCACGGTGTCCGGCTTGATCTTCCGAATTTCCCGGGCAATGCGTTTGCGGGCCTTGACCCCGAATCGTGGACACGGTGTCGTTTCGGTTATGCCGCTTCCGTGAGCGTAGCGGAGGCGGCGGTTTCGTAG
>NZ_BAABLN010000069.1:0-14572 GCF_039544365.1 Kocuria gwangalliensis
GACCCCATACCGCCTGCGGCGACCAGCCCCCGGCCTCACGCACCCCGGACCGTGTCAACAACGTCACGCCCTCTTACAACTAGTCCGTTACCCGACTGAGTCCCAGGTCACAGCTTGATAACTTAAGCAAATTCACTATTGCAAAACGGCTTCAGAGGGCCCACCCTATGTGACATGACTCACATGAAAGCCCGGTTCTGGGCTACTTCCCTCGAACTCACCGCTGCTGTCGCTCTCACCGGATGCGGGGCAGTGGCCGCCGCTCCGGCCACCGCCTCACCCGCATCACCCACAGCATCTGCACCGGCTGCGGCGCCGTCGTCCCCCACCGCGCAAGCCTCGACCCAGGGACCCGGCGGCTATCCCGTGGTGGCTCCGGAGAACTCACCCCAGGTGGGTCTGGATCCGAACGGCAAGTACGCCCCGGGACTGAAATTGGCGTCCATGGATCAGGGGCGGCTGTTCTTCGCCTACCCGCAGAACTGGGACGTCATTGCCACGTCGGACACGTCCATGAGCATTCGCACCCGAGACGGCTCCGTCGAGGGCGGAATTGAGATCCGCCAGGCCGGTGCCCCTGAGCCCGACATGCCCCAGATGACCCACACGCGCACCGTCTACGGCCAGGCCCAAGGACCGGATCACGCCGCGAACGTAGTGGTGGGCCGGACGGACCGTACAACACCGATCGGCTCAGTTGGCGCCTGCAGGACCCGACCGCCGGCGGATCCGGCCTGGCCCTGAGTGACGGGCGTGTGGTCGACGTCCAGCTGTACTCGATCATCGGCGAAGGGACTCCCCCGCTGACCGGCGATCAGATCGAGCAGGTCATCGACGAAATCCCCAACCACCCGGATCACCTCGCGGCCCAGAACATCGTGGGAACCGTTCACCACTTGGGCTGACATCGCACCGGCAGGGAGAAGCCGGGGCAGAGAGGACCGGGGATCGCACACGCGATCCCCGGTCCTTCTCTGCGTTCGGGCGGCGCGACGTCCGGCCCGGATGCTTACGTTTTACGCGGTTCGGTGCCAAGATTGCAATCAACGAGTGTCATGGATGACACCCCTGATGAGGAGGCAGCAATGTCCAAGCGACCCGAGAATTCCGACCCCATTGCTTCGGCCGACCAAATCGACGATCCCGACCAGCCCGTGAGCCGCAACGACGACCACGCGACGGATCAGCAGGAACAGTCCGACGACGACCCCGACCACCCCGAGCATTCCGTCCGCCATCACCGCACTCACCGCACTCACGGCGCCACCGCTGCCGACGCCGCTCACTCCGACGAACGTGCTGCCCGCGGCAGTGGCAAACCGCCCAAGGTCCTCAAGGAGACGGGCTTCCCCAATGTGGACGCCGCCGAGGTCGCGGCCCAGCACGGTCACGACGTCAATTCGTCCTCCATGGCTGCGGGGCGCAAGTTTCAGCCGCCCGCTGGCCGGAAGGACCCCAACCTCCCCAATCTCCCCCCGGCCGGTCAGGACTTCCACGTGAGCGAAGACCGTGAACTCAGTGACGGGGCTCGTAACGACCGGGACAATGATGGCTCCGAGGCGGAGTCCTATGGCACCCCGGAAAACACGGGTGGGCCCGAGCCCATCACCCACTCACGCGCCGTCGAGGAACGCGTGCAGCAGCAAGAGCACGACTTCGACCTGGAGGTCACCGAAGAAGGCGAGCGCTACATCACGCCCCACAAGGATCACTGACCCGCCTCTCGCGGTCCACGTGTGACTTAAGGTTCCGTATCCCCGATTCCAACGCCGGAATCGGGGATACCGAACCTATTTTCGTGGGTGGGCCGCGCCGACGACGCCGCTCGGGTGCCGTCAGTCGCAATCAGCGGGTTGGCGAGCCCGATAGTCTCGCTCCCGCGTTGAAGGAGGACTCGAGCTAGCGCGAATGGTGGGATTCTTCCAATCCGTAAACAGGTGTCGGAAGCCCCTCCATCCTCGCCTTGAGCTGCAGGGCAAGGTATTTCGAATAGTGACGACTTTGATGGAGATTACCACCGTGGATCCATAAGTGTTCGACATTGGTTGGTTTCCACATGTTGCGCAGTTCTCCCTCCCATGGACCGGGGTCACGAGTGGTTTCAGAACCCATTCCCCAGCATTTACCTACCCGGTCGGCTACTTCCGGTGATATTAAATCTGCCAGCCACGCATTCATAGACCCGTAACCCGTGGCATAGACAATCAAATCGGCCGGAAGCTCGGTGCCATCTTCAAGAATGACGCTGTCGGAAGTCAGGTGACTGACCTGACCCCGTACCAGTTTTACCTTTCCGTCGATGATCAACTGGGAAGCCCCCACGTCGATGTAGTAGCCCGAGCCACGGCGAAGATATTTCAGGAAAAGGCCTGATCCGTCCTCACCAAAATCCAGCTCGAATCCTGCGTCCTCTAAAGCCGCATAGAAATCATGGTCCCGCCGAGCCATCTCTTCGAAGGCCGGCCGTTGCACATCCGGCAGGAGCTTGTACGGCCAGGATGCAAAGAGCATGTCCGCCTTTTCTGTCGTAATGCCCTGCTCTAACGCTTCCTCCGAGTAGAGCGGTCCAAGAGCCAGCTCCATGAGCGATTCGCTACGGGAGATATGGGTGGAGGAACGCTGGAGCATCGTGACATCGGCGCCGTGCTCCCATAAATCAGCACAGATATCGTGCGCTGAATTGTTCGATCCCACGACAACAGCTTTCTTCCCAGCTTGCGCACCTCCCCCGACATGTTCGCTCGAATGATGCTGCTCACCCCTGAAGACATCACTTCCATCAAATTCTGGGGTGTTTGGATATCCAGACACACCCAGGGCGAAGACGAGTTCAATTGGATGGAGAACCAACTCATTGCCATCTCTGTTGACTGTTACATTCCATCGCCCGTCACTAGCATCCCATGAAGCTGAGAGACACTCTGTCTTGGGCCAGTAATTCAGCTCCATGATGTCGGTGTAGTGCATCAACCAGTCCGCAATCTTGTCCTTTGACGGAAAGACGGGCCAGTCATCAGGGAATGGCAGGTAAGGCATATGGTCATACCAGACCGGGTCGTGCAAATGAAGCGATTTATACCGATTTCGCCAAGCATCGCCGGCTTGGTCGTGACGGTCGATAACGATGGCGGGGATATCCAAGCGACGAAGGCGGGCGGCTAGGCCGATACCTCCTTGTCCACCTCCGACGACTAGACAAAACGGTTGTTCCGTCCGACCGAGGGACTGTTCCCTGGCATGACGTTTGTCAAGCCAGGTTTCTCGATCCCTCGTTACCTGATGCGCTGTCCCCCGCTCTCGATGCGGTCCGCGGCGTTCCTCGTACCCTTTCAACTCCTGCAGCGTCGTCAGCAGGGTCCATGCCTTGCCATCGCGCAATCGTAGATACCCCCATCCTCTGCCGAGTTGGGTCTCGAAAGTGATCCATGTTTCTGTGACTCCATCCTCGCTCGCCAAGGGTGGTTCTTGAATGGCCCAAGAAGAAGCCCGCACCCTTGAGAGGGTCTGAGACAGCATGTCTCGAATCTGATCACGGCCCTCCATCGTTTTCAGATTCCATGTAAAAGAAACAAAATCTCTCCAATATCCGTCCGGCTCAAACAGTGAGACCGCGGATTCGACATCCTGCGAGGAGATTGCCTTGTCGAAACTGGTGAGCCATTGCTGGACTTCGCTGGTCATGCGAATCTTCCTCCGAGGAATAGCGTCAGGATGGGTCCTGCTCGCCTGGACTTTGTGATGAGTATTACTAGTATCGGGTGGACGTAGTTACAGAAGCGTTACCTGATGGGGAGACGGGATGCAGATGTCACACTTATCCACTGAAAGGTTCGCGCGCCAGTGGCAGGGCTGCCGTGAAGTCGGCCTTGACCGAGGTCTCGCGAGTTCGCGGACCATGCTCGCTCGTGCGGATTTGGTCGAACGACAAAGGGCTGTGCCATTCAACAGCCATGTAACTGCCTTGTCCGGCTTATGCCGAGTGATTACCGAATCAGATCAACCTGTGGTGGTGATCCTGACTGATGCTGAGGGAATCGTGCTCTGGCGGTATGGGTCGCGCAATGGCCTTGTGAACGCAGACGCCATCGGATTCGTAGAGGGTGCGGGATGGGGCGATCACGATGTTGGTACTAATGCAATAGGGCGCACTTTGGCAACGGGCGCACCTGTGAGCATGAGGGGGTATGACCATTTCGCGTATTCACATGGCCTGTGGGACTGTCAGTCATCTCCGATTCGTAACCCGT
Organism: Kocuria gwangalliensis; assembly: GCF_039544365.1. Classification (NCBI taxonomy): domain Bacteria; kingdom Bacillati; phylum Actinomycetota; class Actinomycetes; order Micrococcales; family Micrococcaceae; genus Kocuria; species Kocuria gwangalliensis. The sequence goes on from NZ_BAABLN010000069.1 coordinate 4,248, forward strand.
TGACCGGTCTGTTGATAGGTGCTCTGGACATATCCACGCCAGCAGGAACATCATCTGTTGAAGGACGAGGGTTCGTCGATGCCACCTCTCGTCTACTGGAAACTATGCTCCTCGGGGCCGCGCCCGTAAACAAGGGTTCAAAGGCACATTTGCGTCTTTTCGCGGACCCGCCCCAAATTCAGTTCCCGGACGGAAGACAAGCCGATATTCCGCTCAACATGGCAGAGATTTTAAGCCTCTTGATTCTTCAGCCCGGTGGCTGCAGTGCGGACGAGTTGGCATTCCAGATCGGCGGAGACAAAGGGCAACCGGGCGCGATCAGAACTCAAATTCATCGGTTACGGGTACGGCTGGGCGACATTATTCAGAGCGGGCCATACCGGATCGAGTCATCCGAAAAAGTTGACTCAGATCTCCACAGGGCATTGAACGCTTTGGAACGAGGCGACCACGAGACCGTGCTGGACGTGATGACCCAACCCCTGCTGAAGCGATCCCCCATCGTCGACCTACGTACCTGGGCTCAGCGGCTGGCGCACCTCACAGATGAACTGGTCATTCGCGCGGGATCGCCGCAGCAGCAAGCGCGATGGAAGCTAACTCGGATGTCATTCGATGATGCCTGGACAGTCTCCTAACGAGGCAAACGACGTTACGCGGGCGCCATCGTGGGCAATCAGCGGGTTGGCGAGCCCAGACCCAACGGGATGCCCAGGCCCCACCACGCGAGGAAGAACAGGAACCAGACCACCAGCATGGCCAGAGACACCGGAATGGTCAAAGACATCAACGTTCCGATGCCCGCCTTGGGGTACCAGCGCTGCACGAACCCCAGGGTCATGGCGAAAAACGGGTTCAGCGGGGACACCACGTTCGAGGGAGAGTCGCCGATACGGAACAGCATCTGCGTAGTCTCCGGCGGGATCGACAGGTACATGAACATGGGAACCACCACGGGAGCGGTCAACGTCCACTGCGCGGAACCCGAAGTGATCAGGATGTTGAGAACGGCCACGATCAGTACGAACCCTGCAAACAACACCACGGTGGGCACCCCCGCATCGCCGAGGAACTGCGACCCCTTGATGGCGAGCACCGTGCCCATATTGGACCAGTCGAACCACGCGATGAACTGGGACGCCGCGAAGAACAGCACGATCAGCGGGGCCACCTGGGTGATGGCCGAAGCCATCATGGGCGGAATGTCCGAGGGCCTGCTCAGAGTTCCCGCGACCCAGCCGTAAACCGAGCCGCACAGGAAGAACAGCAGGGCGATCGGAACGGCCACGCCGCTGATCAGCACGGAGGTCAAGGGCGTTCCGTCCTCACCCGGGAACGGGGTGTTGGGCATGAACATGAGCGTGAAATAAATGGCCAGGCCGATGACGAGAGCAATCATCGCGGCGTAGAGACCCTTGATCTCGCGCTTGGACGTCACTGCCAAGTTCTCGGAGGTCATGGTCGCGGCCTCGTCTCCGGAACTCTGCTCAGCTCGCTCACTGGCTTCGTTCTCGTCGAGCTCGTACGTTTCGAAACGCTTGGCCAACTTGGCCAGCACGAGTTCGGAAACCACAGTGATGGTCAGTGCCAACACCACGGCGGACGCCGCCGAGAAGAAGTAGTTGGCAATGGGCGAGACCGTGTACTCGGGATCCACGAGCTGCGCCGCGGACTGCGTGATACCGCCCAGCAACGGGTCGGTCAGGTTCACGAGCAGCGACGAATGCGATTACGGCACCCAGCACGGCGGAGCGTCCGGCTGCCTTGAACGCCGCAGCACCCAGGGGAATCAGCACCACGACGATGGCGTCCGAGGCAACGGAGCCGGTCACACCGGCCAAGGCCAGGACGAAGGTCAACCAACCGGCAGAAACACGCGAGACCACGAGCTTCACTGCGGTGTTGATCAGGCCGGTGCGTTCGGCCACGGCCACACCCAACAGCACGGTGATGACCACTCCGAGCGGCGGGAATGTGGCGAAGTTCTCCACGGCCTCACCCACCATGCGCTGCGCGCCCTCGGGGGTCAGGAGGTTTTGAACTGCGACCTCTTCACCGTCGGCGGGGTTCACCGCGGTAATGCCGACACCCGAGAGCACGGCGGACAAGGCAACCACCGCGCCCGCCAAAATGACGAACAACCAGAACGGATCGGGCAGCTTGTTGCCCAGCACCTCCACGACGCTCAGTGCGCGGATCATGGGGCCGTTTTTCTGTGGCTGTTCCGCCGTGCCATCCGCCGCGCTCGAGGATGAGCCATTGGTCTTGCTCGCCGTGCTAGCGGCCTCGGTTTCAGTCATGAAGTTCTCTCATCGGCTGTCGGGTCGAAGGGGCGCCGCGCTCATGCCCGAGTGCCCCACGACACTATCAAGACAGGAATCAAGTCGTGCCACCACGTCATTGACCCGGGTCAATCGGGTGTACATGACGCGCGTCACGGGTTGCTTGCGCTTCGAACCCGGTCCGGGCCCAGCCGGAGCCGCGCCTACTTCTGGAACGCCTCCAGCAGGGCCCGGCTGCCGTTGGCGAGCAGAGCGACGTCGGCGCCCACGTTCACGAAGTCCGCGCCCGCGGTCAGGTAGTCCCGCGCCTGGTCCTGGGCGAACGCGTTGACGCCCACAAACTTACCCGCGGCCTTGACCTCGGTGATCACGTGCTTGACGGCGGCCACCACCTCCGGGTGGGTTTGCTGCCCGAGCAGTCCCATGGAGGCGGCCAGGTCCGACGGGCCGATGAACACGCCGTCGACCCCCTCCACAGCCGCGATCTCGCGGATGTTCGCCACGGAGTCCGCCGATTCCGTCTGCACGATCAAGGTGATGGTTTCGCGCGCTCGCGCCAGGTAGTCGGGGATGCGGTTCCAGCGGCCGGAGCGGGCCAATGCGGAGCCGACGCCGCGCACACCCTGTGGCGGGTAGGCCACCGCCCGCGCCGCGGCCTGAGCCTCCTCGACCGAATCGACCATGGGCACCACCAGGGTCTGAACGCCCAGGTCCAAGTACTGCTTGATGAGCACCTCGTCATTGGCGGGAACCCGCACCATGCCCAGCGTGGGGTAAGCGGCCACCGCGCGCAGCACCGACTGGATGGTCTCGAGTGACAGCGGCGAGTGCTCGCCGTCGATGAGCAGGTAGTCGAAACCGGTGCCTGCCAGGATTTCGGCGGCGGTGGGATCACCGGAGGAATGGAAAATCCCGATTACCGGTTGCTCGCCGTCCGCCAGCGGAAACAGGTCCCTGAGGCTCGGCAGCGCACCCGGCAGGTTGGCCGCGCCCTCGGCGCGGAAGGACTGCATCAAATCGTTTACTCGAAGCGACATGTAATGGCTCCCAAATTTCCGTAGTCAGCGTGCACGGTGTCGCCGGGGTGGACCCACATGGGTTTGGTGAACGAACCGGCCAGGATGATGCTCCCGGCGGGCAACGAATCGCCGTGCGCGGCCAGTTTATTGGCCAGCCACACCACGCCGTTGGCCGGGTGGTTGAGTACCGCGGCGGCCACGCCGGTGTCCTCAAGGGTTTCGTTGCGGTACAGCAGCGCCGAGACCCAGCGCAGATCCACGGTCTCGGGGGCCACCGGGTTACCGCCGTAGACCATGGCGCCCAGGGCGGCGTTGTCCGAGATGGTGTCCACAATGGTGCGGCCCTCCATCTCAATCCGTGAGCTGAGGATCTCCAGGGCCGGCACCACGTATTCGGTCGCACGCAACACGTCGAAAATGCTCACGTTCGGACCCGTGAGTTCCTCCTTGAGCACGAACGCCAGTTCCACCTCGATGCGCACGTTCGAGTACCGATCGTGGGTGATCACGGAGCCGTTCTCGTAGACCTGATCGGCGAAAATCGCGCCGTAATCGGGTTCGCTGATGCCCGTGGCCTCCTGCATGACCTTGGACGTCAGGCCGATCTTGCGGCCCACCAGGCGGCGCCCGGATTCCTCACTGCGGCGGCGCCACTCGTTCTGCACCGCGTAGGAATCCTCCACGGTCATCTCCGGGTACTGCTGCGTGAGCCGCGGAATCATGGTGCGGTCGCGTTCGGCCGCAGCCAGATCGTCCGCGATCTTGGTGATGCGTTCCTGCTCCAGCATGGGGTCTCCCTCGCGTTGGTCGGGTTTCACTGGCGACGACGCCGCTCGGCCGCCGCGGGCGCGGAACGGCCCGGCGGCGTCGTCGGCGTCAAAAAAGTGGCGAAAGGTGAGTGATCAGAGCTGGTTACCCAGCTTGTACTCGCCCTTCTTCCACTCGGGCATGGATTCTTCGCCCTCGGAGGCGCGGGTGTAGGAGAAACCGTCCGCGCCGATGGTCGCTGCCATCTCGGACTCGTCCGTGCGGGCAATGACTTCCTGGGGGTTGCCGTCCAGGTCGAGCACCAGGGAGGCCTCGGTGTACCAGGAGGGGACCACGGGGGTGCCCCACCAGTCGCGGCGCTGATTGTCGTGGACGTCCCACGTGACCACGGGGTTGTCCGGGTCGCCGGTGTAGTAGTCCTGGGTGTAGATCTCCACGCGGTGACCGTCCGGGTCGCGCAGGTAGAGGTAGAACGCGTTGGACACACCGTGGCGGCCGGGACCGCGCTCGATCTTGTCCGACTGGCGCAGGGCACCGAGCTTGTCGCAGATCGCCAGAATGTTGTGCTTCTCGTGGGTCGCGAAGGCTACGTGGTGCATGCGGGGGCCGTCGCCACCGGTCATGGCGGTGTCGTGCACGGTGGGCTTGCGGCGCATCCACGCGGCGTAGACGGTGCCCTCTTCGTCCTGGATGTCCTCGGTCACGCGGAAGCCCAGGTCCTGCATGAACTTGGTGGCGCGGGGAACGTCCGGGGTGACCTGGTTGAAGTGGTCCAGTCGCACCAGGGCGCCGGGGGTGTAGAGGTCGTAACGCCAAGCCAGGCGTTCCACGTGCTCCACGTCGTAGAAGAACTCGTACGGGAAGCCCAGCGGGTCCTCCACGCGCACCGAATCCCCGATGCCCTTGGTGAAGCCCTCCTTGTTGCGCTCCACGCGGCAGCCGAGCTCCTCGTAGAAGGCCACGGCCTTGTCCAGCTCTTCCGGACTGCGCACGCGGTAGGAGAATGCCGCCACGGCGGCCACCGGGCCCTGACGCAGCACCAGGTTGTGGTGGATGAACTCCTCGATGGAGCGCAGGTAAACGGTGTTCTCGTCCTCTTCGGTCACGGTCAGGCCGAGCACGTCCACGTAGAAGTCACGGGAGACCGACAGGTCGGTGACCACGAGTTCCATGTACGCGCAGCGCAGGATGTCCGGCGCGGGAACCGAAGGGGTCTTGACGGGGTTGTCGGTGGAGATCGGGGCTTCCTGGGATACGTAGAAGCCCGAGGACGTCATTGTCCGGTCTGCGGGATTCGTCATGATGGTTGTCCTTCGTGATGAGGGTGATCAGGTGGTGGGGTTCGAAAGTTTCACGTGCAGTGTGCTTGCGTAGCCGCGGGCCGGTCGCACTGACCGACCCGCAGCGCAGAGTCAGTCCTGCTTGCCGAAGACCGGGTTGTGGACCTCGCCCAGGTTGATGTGCACGGCCTGCTGGTCGGTGTAGAAGTCGATGGAGCGGTAGCCGCCCTCGTGACCCAGGCCGGAGGCCTTCACGCCGCCGAACGGGGTGCGCAGATCACGCACGTTGTTGGAGTTCAGCCAGACCATGCCGGCCTCGACGTCCTGCGCGAAGTTGTGGGCACGCTTCAGATCGCTGGTCCACACGTAAGCGGCCAGACCGTACTTGGTGTTGTTGGCCAGCTCGAGTGCTTCCTCATCCGAATCGAACGGAGTGATCGCCACGACCGGACCGAAGATCTCCTCCTGGAAGATCCGGGCCTCCGGCTTGACGTCCACGAACACGGTGGGTGCCACGTAGTTGCCGGTCTCGAAGCCCTCGGGGCGACCACCGCCGGCCACTAGACGGGCCTCGGACTTGCCGAGCTCCACGTAGGACATGACCTTCTCGTAGTGCTCCGGGTGCACCAGGGCGCCCACCTCGGTCTTGGGATCCGAGGGCAGGCCCACCTTTACGCGCTTGGCCTGAGCCGCGTAGCGCTCCACGAACTCGTCGTAGATCCCGCGCTGAACCAGGATGCGCGAACCGGCGGTGCAGCGCTCGCCGTTGAGGGAGAACACACCGAAGATGGTGGCGTTGATGGCGGCTTCCAGATCGGCGTCGTCGAAGACGATGGCCGGGGACTTGCCGCCCAGCTCCATGGACAGGCCCTTGAGGTAGGGGGCCGCGTTGGCAAAGATGATCTGGCCGGTGCGGGACTCACCCGTGAAGGAGATCAAGGGGACGTCCGGGTGCTTGACCAGCGAGTCGCCGGCGTAGCCTTCTTCGCCATAGCCGTTGACCAGGTTGAACACACCGGCCGGGACGCCGGCTTCCTCGAAGATGCCCGGCCACAGGGAGGCCGAGAGCGGAGTGAACTCTGCGGGCTTGAGCACCACGGTGTTACCGGTGGCCAGCGCGGGACCGAGCTTCCAGGACTCGAGCATGAACGGGGTGTTCCACGGGGTGATCAGACCGGCCACACCGATGGGCTTACGGTTCACGTAGTTCACCTGGCGGCCGGGGACCTTGTAGGTGTCATCGCTCTGGGCGACGATCAGGTCCGCGAAGAAACGGAAGTTCTCCGCAGCGCGGCGCGCCTGGCCCAGTGCCTGGGTGATCGGCAGACCGGAGTCGTAGGACTCCATGGCCGCCAACTGGTCACCGCGGGACTCCACGATGTCCGCGATCTTGTGCAGCACCCGCGAGCGCTCGCGGGGCAGCATCTTGGGCCAGGGGCCCTCTTCGAACGCGGTCTTGGCGGCGGCCACAGCGGCCTCGATGTCCGCCTTCTTACCGGAGGCGGCCTTGATGTAGGGCTCGTTGGTGACCGGATTCAGAACATCAAAGGTGTCTCCGTCAATGGAATCCACCCATTCGCCGTTGATGTAGTGGCGGATGGAATCGGGCAGGCCCTGGGGCTTGGCATCGGTGTTCGTAGTCATGTGAGTACTCCCAATGTGTGTGCTGGGTGTGGACGGTTGGTCAGTTGGTTCCGCGGCTGTTGAGGTAGCTGCGCAGCGTGGCGGTGCGGTGTTCGCGCACTGCCTTCTCCACGGCGTCCGCGGGGGCGTGGGTCTCGATCAAGTGCAGGATCTGGTAGTGCTCGTTCACGGAAGCGCGAGCGCGGTTGGGCACGAAAGAGAATGTGGAGGTGCGCAGGTGATTCAGGCGTTCCCATTCCACGGCGATCATGTCGTTGAGGCGCTGGTTGGGGCACCGGCACGCCAGAATCTGGTGGAACTGGTGGTTGACCGCGGTGAAGGTTTCCGGGTCGAAGTTCTCCAGTGACTCCTCGAGCTTGGCGTTGAGTTCGCGGGCTTCGGCGAGTTCTTTCGCCGTGAGGTGCGCCGCGGATTGGGCGGTGGCCGCACCCTCCAGGATCCCCAGGGCCTCCATGGAGTAGCGGTACTGCTCACCGTCCACCATTGCCACCCGGGCGCCCACGTTGCGTTCGAACGTCACCAGCCCTTCAGCCTCCAGCCGACGGATCGCTTCGCGCACCGGCACCACGGACATGCCCAGGGTTTGGGCAATGTTCGCGAGCACCAAGCGGTATCCGGGCGTGAACGCCTGCTCCAGGATCTGCACCTTGATCCACTCGTAGGCATACTGGGCCTTACCGGGTTTCTGAGTTGCTTCCGTACGAGCCGGGGTGGTCATGGGTTGTCTCTGTCCTTGATCAGTTCCGTGTCAGCCGGTTCAGTTACCCGGAACCGGGTTCTCGGCCAGCCACTGCTGGAACTTTTCTTTCCACTCGCCGGTGGGCGGGAACAGGCCGTCGACGGGGTTGCCCTCGGCCACGCGCTCGGCCACCCAGGCGTCCTCGTGTTCCTTGGCCAGTGCCGCGTCCACGACCCCCTGGGCGATGTCGCGCGGGATCACGATCACGCCGTCGTCGTCACCCACGATCACGTCGCCGGGCAGAACGGTCGCGTTGCCGCAGGCCACGGCGATGTCCTGGTCCCACGGGACGTGACGGCGCCCGAGCACGGCGGGGTGTGCGGTCTGGGCGAAGACCGGCAAGCCGATCTCCTTGACTGCCTCGTAATCGCGCACGCCGCCGTCGCTGACCACACCTGCTGCGCCGTTGAACTGCGCGCGCAGGGCAAGGATGTCGCCGAGTGTTCCGGAACCGGCCGATCCGCGGGCCTCGATCACGATGACTTCACCCGGGCCCACGGCGTCGAAAACTCGCTTCTGGGTGTTGTACCCGCCGCCGTGGGATTTGAAGAGGTCCTCGCGATTCGGGACAAAGCGCAGCGTCTTGGCCGTGCCGACCATCTTGGTGCCGACCTTCTGCGGGTAGACGCCCTCGATGACCACGTTGTTGAGGCCGCGCTTGCGCAACTCCGCGGACAGGCCAGCGGTGGGCGCCTGCTCGAGCTGGGCGCGCAGGTCCTCGGGCAGGCCCTTGCTTTCTTCGGCCGGGAGACCGGCCTGTTCGCGGGAGCCCCACGCTTCTTCGCGCTGCTTATCGTCCACGGCGGGCATTGCGCCCAGGTTCGAATCGAAGCTCGCGGTGCCCTCGGTGACGCGACTGATCAGGCGGCCGGTGCTCGGAGCGCCGTCGGCCTGGGGTGCGTCAACTTCAATTTCGACGACGTCGCCCGGCTGGGCTACCGACGATCCCGCCGGGGTGCCGGTCAGGATGACATCGCCCTCTTCGAGCGTGACGTGCTGGGAGAGGTCCGCGACGAACTGGGCAAGCGGGAAGATCATGTGGTCGTCGGCGGTGACGTCGTCCTGAACTAGGTCGCCGTTGACCCACGTGCGCACGCGCAACTGGTCCGGACTGACCTTACGGGCGTCGATCAGCTCGGGGCCGACCGGGGTGTAGCCGTCGCGGCCCTTATTGCGCAGGTTGGAACCCTTGTCCGCGGCGCGCAGGTCGTAAACGCCCCAGTCGTTGGCGGCGGTCACAGCGGCAACGTGGTCCCAGGCGTTCTCCAGGGAGACGTTCTTGGCTGGCTTGCCGATCACCAGGGCGATCTCGCCCTCGTAAGCGAGCAGCTCGGTGCCCGCGGGGCGCTCCACCTCTGCGCCGGAACCGGCCAGGGAGCTGAAGGGCTTGATGAAGTACGAAGGAACCGCCGGCTTGCGACCGCGCTGTGCAGCACGGGATTCGTAGGCCAGATGCACGGCGATGATCTTGCCCGGCTTCACCGGAACTGCCGCGACCTGGGAAGGAACGTTCTGAGTGCTCTCAGTCATGGAGCCTCCTCTGGTTATCCTCGGATGTTATTCGAAATCGTATATTATCTGCGGCGGGGCGACAAGGGTTGATCGCGCTGTTTGCTCACGAGACGGGCGTGGAGTAACTGAAAATCGCTGGAACTACGCGATTTGATCGTATCCAACTTGTACACGCTTTGACTAGTTGTTGCGGGGTCTTCTTCGCGGCGTGTATGACATGCGCCACTGCCGATGGCCACCCGTGGCCCAGGAAGCGTTCACTCAACCCCAGGCCGGCCAAGCTGACTGTCCCATACTTGCCCTTTGTCGACGTTTACATACGTGTTGGCCGATCGAATACTTGAAGCGTCATGTAGATTTCGAAATTATTCCCAGCGCAACCCCGGAGTCAGACATGCCCTACGTTCCTACCCACCCCTCACCTGCACCTCAGAAAAAGAAGGTGTGGCCGTGGATCCTGGCAGCTATAGGCGCCGTGGTACTCCTCGTCCTCACGCTGATCATCGGAATTGCGGTGGGTAAAGTAGGTAGTTCCTCAAATGGGGAAACAGAGGAGCCTGTCGCGGCAGCCCCGAGCGTCGCACCCGCCAACGAGGCTCCCGCGTCAAGCGATGAAGCCTCTCCTGCCTCACGTTCCGATCTTCAGACTCCCCAGATGGCCGGGCTGACCGACCGGGGAACCATCCCCATGGTGCCTGGCTCTTCAATCACCACATCAACCCCAGAACATGGTGAACTTGCCTCGATGATGGTGCATTCGATCGAAGTCGATCCCGTCTGCACCGGGCCGTACGCCCGGCCACCCAAAAATGGGCACTTTGTAGTCATGGATGTATCTGTGAAGGTTGCACCTCAGAGCACCTTGAGCGCAGCGGGGAATTACTACCCCTCCGTGAGTTTGCGTCAGGGAGGGTTCCGCGCGGTGGACAATGACGGCAATGTAACGCCAGGCAATGACATCATCGGCAACGGCTACGGATGCCTCCCTGAAGAAGACACGGCGCTTGACCCCTGATCTTGGACACGCGGAATCCAGCACGATGCTGGGAGAAGCGAGAATCCAAGGATGGCCAGGAAGAAC
>NZ_BAABLN010000070.1:0-37385 GCF_039544365.1 Kocuria gwangalliensis
CTTCCTCACGCCCAAAATCAATTCACCCGGTGCTTCTGGAATCACACTCCGGCCTGAACCCGCGTCGGTGGATCGAGGCTAAGACACCGCAGAACTCCGCCATGGAAATGACCCGGGTCTCGGCGCGGTGGCGCATCGTGGGCTGGATCGTGTTGACCACGCTCTTGGCGCTGCTTGCGGTCACCGTCACCATGCGGTCATTCCTCATGGGCCAGGTCTCGGAATCCGCCAATGCTGCGATCGCCCAGGAGTTCGACGAGTTCCGGGTCTTCGCCCAAGAAGGTGTTGACCCCACCACGGCCGAGCCGTTCACGTCCCTGGAACCGTTCATGCAGCGGTACCTGTCCCGGCAGACACCGGCCACCGGCGAGGCCATCATCGCCGTGGTGGGGGACCAGGTCATGTACACGGACAACGCCCGCGACGACCCGGGGGAGTTGCTCGCCAGTGACCGTGCGCGCCTGAACGAGCTGGTGCAGTCCTCCGAGAACTCCGGTGTCACGGACGGCGAGCACGGCGAAATGCGCTGGGGCAAGATGTCCGCCGGCGCCCCGGGCAGCGACGAGCAGGGCACTTTGATCGTCGTGCATTTCACCCAGGAAGCGCGTGAGGCGGTGAACCGTCAGGTCGTGGTGCTCGTCGGTATCGCCATGGCGGGGCTGCTGTTGACGGCCGGTATCGGGTGGCTCGCGGCGGGTCGGATTTTGCAGCCCATCCGCACCATGCGTGAGGTGGCCGATTCCGTCACGGCCCAGGACCTGTCCACGCGGATCCCGGTGCACGGCCGGGACGACCTCTCCCAGCTGGCGCACACCCTCAACAACATGTTGGATCGCGTGGAACGCGCCTACGGTTCACAGCAGCACTTTGTGCTGGAAGCCCAACACCACTTGCGGGGACCGCTGTCCCGCACGGCGCAGGCCATCGAGACCCTGGCGACGGCGGACGAGAACCCCGCCGAGCGGCGTCGTGCGGCCCAACAGGCCAACCGTCAGATCCGGTCCATGCGCCGCACCCTGGTGGACCTGGATCTGCTCGCCCAGAGCGATAAACCCGACTTCGTGCAACCGCACCGCGTGAGCCTCAAGCAGCTGACGGTGGAGATCTACGCGGACGCCGCCGAGAACAACCCCGGCCGGCAGTGGAACCTGGAGTCAACAGCCAACGGTGAAGCCTGGGTGGATCCGGCGCGCATCGCGGACGCCATGCATCAGGTGGTGCGCAACGCGGTGGACCACACCGAGCCGCAGGATTCCATTCGCGTGGGGTCGACCCTGACCGATCAGGGCAAAACCCTGAGAATGTGGGTCACCAATCACGGCATCCCCCTCAACCAGGAGCAGGCCGAGGCGCTGTTCGAGATGTATCGCACGGAGGCCCAGGGCGAGGACGAATCCGGCATGGGCCTGGGTCTGGCCGTGGTGCGGGCCGTTGCGGACGCCCACAACGGCAGCGCGTGGGTCGAGTCCGGTGGTCCGTCCGGGACCCGGTTCGGGATGGACATTCCCGTGGCTGCCCCGGCGCCCCGCACGGACGGGGAAGTCGAGCAGCTCGCCGGAGAGGTTCACGAATCCATGCGGGAGGAACGATGAATTCCGCAGCCTCGCCGTCGCCCGAACCCGACCAGCAGGCCCCGGTTCGCTACGCCACCACTGCCCCGCGCCCGCCCGCGCTCGCACCCAGGGATACCCCTCTGACCTGGGCCAAGGACAATGTCCCGGCGATCATTGGCGCGGTCCTGTTGCTGGCATTCGTGGCCTGGTGCGCCGTCGAGGCCTTCGGCCCGGCCGACGACGCCGCACGGTTACCGGCCCAGGGCGCCCTCACCTTGGCCGTGTTCGCGATTGCAATCTGGCTGTGGATCTTCTCCTCCATTGGCGACACGTACGTGGCCCTGGGGGCGGCAATCGTGCTGGTCCTCACCGGAATGCTCTCCGACAGTCAATTGTTCTCGTCACTGGGTGAGGACACCGTATGGCTGCTGCTTGCCGCGTTCGTGATCGCAGCGGGTGTGACCGCCACGGGGCTGTCCACCAGGGCGGCCGTGTACATCGTGACCGGCGCGACCGGGGTGCGGCAGCTCGTGTACCTGGTGACCGGGGTTCTGGTGGCCACGGCGTTCGCGATCCCGTCCACGTCCGGGCGTGCCGCCCTCGCGCTGCCCATTTTCATGGCGCTCGCGCAGGCACTGCACGATCGCAAGCGGCTCGTGTTGGCGCTGTCCCTGTTGTTCCCGTCGGTGATCCTGCTGTCCGCGGTCGCGTCCTATTTGGGTGCCGGTGCGCACATCATCACCAGCCAGATCCTGCAGACCGCCGGGCACGAGGGTTTCTCGTTCACCACGTGGCTGATTTACGGTCTGCCGCTCGCGGTGATCTCCTCCTACGCGTGCGCCGAACTGATCATGTGGTTGTTCCTGGACAAGGAGAGCCGGTCGCAGACGCTGGACGTCAGCGTCGAGAAGCTCCAGGAACACACCACCATGCTTCTCAGGGGTCCGCTCACGGTGGGTCAATCCCGCGCGGCGCTGCTCACGATGGCCGTGGTGGTGTTGTGGTGCACGGAATCCCTGCACGGTCTGCACCCCGCAGTGGTTGCTCTGTTGGGTGCCCTGTTGGCCACGAGCCCCGGATACGGGCTGGTCAGCATGGGTAAAGCATTGAAAACCGTGCCGTGGTCCATGCTCCTGTTCATGGCCGCGACCCTCACACTGGGCACCGCCCTGGTGGAGTCCGGCGCTGCGGATTGGCTGGCGCACCGTGTGCTCGGACCGGTCTCCGGTGCCGGCGCCGCGGCGGGCGTGGTGTTCGTGGTGGTGATCGTGATGATGTCCACGGCCGCGCACCTGGTCATCCAGTCGCGCTCGGCGCGTTCTGCGGTGCTGATCCCCATCGTGGTGTCCCTGGCTCCGGGTGTGGGCGTGGATCCCATGGCCGCGGCCTTCGCCTCCACGGCGGCTGCCGGTTTCTGCCACACGCTCACCAGCTCCGCCAAGCCCGTGACCCTCTTCTCGGACGTCGAGGGCATCGAGGCGTACCAACCCAAGGACCTGCTGAAGCTCAGCGCATTCCTCGCACCGCTGATGGCGGGCATGGTCCTGTTGTTCGCCTTCGTCATTTGGCCCCTCATGGGCATGCCGCTGTTCCTCTGAGTCCTGTTCGTTCACCCGCCACAGAAAGCGACTTCATCATGGTTTCCCATTTCCCGCAGAACATCTTGGTGGCCCCCTCCGGCTTCAAGGAATCCCTGGACTCCAATGCCGTGGCCGTCGCGATCCAGGCCGGCGTGCGCCGTGCCGTGCCCGGTGCCATCATCCGCGCCGTTCCCATTGCCGACGGCGGCGAGGGCACCGCAGAGACGCTGGCCACCGCCACCGCGGGCCACCTGATTCCGATGACCGTGACCGGTCCCGTAGGTCAGCCCGTGGACTCCCATTACGCGGTCCTCGGTGGCTCTGCCAAGGGCACCGCCGTGGTCGAGATGGCGGCCGCAGCGGGTCTGCGACTGGTACCCCAGGACCAGCGCGACCCGGGGGCAACGACCACGCGCGGCGTCGGCGAACTAATTGCCGCGGCACTCGACGCGGGTCTGCGGCGGATCCTCGTGGGCTGCGGCGACTCCGGGACCAGCGACGGCGGCTCGGGGGCGCTCAGGGCCTTGGGTGTGGGTGTACTGGACGCGGAGGGCAACGAGGTTCCGGACGGCGGTTCCCACCTCACCACGGTCGATCATCTGGACATGACCAACCTGCACCCGGCGCTCAAGGACGGTTCTGCCCACATCACTTTGGCGCTGAACCCGCACAACGTGCTGACCGGCCCCAAGGGCGTGGCTCGCGTGTTCGGACCGCAGAAGGGCGCGACCCCCGAACAGGTCGAGCAGCTGTCGGACGGGTTCGACAACTGGGCCGCCGTGCTCGGCCGCGACTGTGTGGAGTCCGCGCGCGGCACGAACTTCGCGCACGGTGTGGGCACCGGTGCGTCCGGAGGTCTGGGCGCGGGGATGGCCGCGCTGGGTGCCACCTTGATGCCACGGTTCCAGGCACTGTTGGATTCCGGGCTGGCCGGTATCGACCTGGACGACCTGCTCAGCACGGCCGATTTGGTCATCACCGCCGAGGGCGCCATCGATTTCCAGACACCCAAGGGCAAGGTGCCCGCGGAGATTGCACGCCGTGCCACGCTGCACGGTGTGCCCGTCATCGGCCTGGCCGGAACGTTGGGTAAGGGGTCTCGGGACGTCTACGACATCGGCATTGATGCAATTGCATCGATTGTGCCGGTACCGATGTCTCTGCAGGATGCCGTGGTGGACGGCGAGCGGCTGCTGATCGAGGCCACCGAACGGCTCATGCGCACCTTGATTCTGGGCGCGAATATCGCGGCGGCACGGATAGGGCGGGATCGGTAGTGGGTGCTGTGACATCGCACAGTACGTGATGGCCGCCCACGCGATGTACAACACGATCAGCGGCGTCGGAATGTTGCGGGCTCTCATTGTGTTGTTGTCTTCGGAAAGTATCCGGGCAGGCATTGTGCCTCGCCCCGGTGAGGATTGTGGAAGGACGCAGATGACTACTCTTTTCGACCCGCTGACGGTGGGCAAGTACGAACTGAATAACCGCGTGGTGATGGCCCCGCTTACCCGCATGCGGGCAGATGCGGACGGCGTGCCCACGGACATCATGGTGGAGTACTACGCCCAGCGTGCATCGGCCGGCCTGGTCGTTTCCGAGGGCACGTTCCCCACGCTGGTGAGCCGCGGTTACATGAACGAGCCGGGCCTGGCCACGGATGAGCAGGCTGCCGGCTGGGGTCGCGTGGCCGAGGCTGTGCACAAGCGCGGTGGCCTGTTCTTCATTCAAATCATGCATGCCGGACGTCTGGTCCACCCCGCGTTGACCGGCGGGCAGCAGGGTGAAGCTCCCAGTGCCATCGCGTCGGGTGAGCCGATTCACGTCCCGGGTGGTAAGGTCGATACTCCGGAGCCGCGTGCCCTGGAACTCGAGGACCTGTCGCGCGTGCGCGATGAGTTCGTGGCCGCCGCCCGCCGCGCCGTGGACGCCGGTGTCGATGGTGTGGAACTGCACAGCGCCAACGGCTACCTGTTGCAGCAGTTCCTGACCCCGGCATCCAACCAGCGCACCGATGAGTACGGTGGCTCCCCGGAGAACCGTGCGCGCTTCGTGATCGAGGTGACGCGCGCGGTGGTCGAGGAAATCGGTGCCGATCGCGTGGGCATCCGGATCTCCCCGCAGCACAACGTGCAGGGTGCGGTCGAGGCCGATCACGCTGACGCCGTGGCCACGTACGAAGCCCTGGTCGACGGCATCCAGGACCTGGGTCTGGCGTATCTGTCCATGTTGTACAAGGACATCGACAGCTCGTTCGTGCAGGATCTGCGCACCCGTTTCGGCGGTCCGTTCATGCTCAACAGCGGGTTCAGCGAGCACACGGACCTGGAAGAGTCCGAGCACATCGTGCAGGACAACATCGCCGACGCCGTGGTGGTGGGTCGCGCGTTGATCGCCAACCCGGATCTCGTGGAGCGCTGGCGCGAGGGCTTGGAGCTGAACGAGCCGAACAGCAAGACCTTCTACGGCGGTGACCACCGGGGTTATACCGACTACCCGTTCGCGAAGGTGGCGGTGCAGTAGGCTCTGGTTTCTGCAGGCGCACGCGGTGGGCCGTTGGAGCGGTTGCCTACATCTCAGGGGCCGGTGGAACCCTTTTCCCAGGTGGGAGGGGTTCCACCGGCCCCTGATGTGTGTTCGGGGGTTCTAACGCGGCATGAGGTGCGGCCTACTCCTCACCCAGCAGCATCCGCGCACCCTTCTCGCCGATCATGGCGGAGGGTGCGTTGGTGTTTCCCGTGGTCACGGCCGGCATGATCGAGGCGTCGACCACACGAAGGCCCTCCACCCCGTACACCTTGAGGGTTGCCGGATCCACGACCGCCATCGGGTCGGTGCCCATTTTGCAGGTGCCAACTTGGTGGTGGTAGGTCGTCACTGCCCGGTCCATGTAGGCGTTTTCTTCATCCTCGGTGGCGAGATCGGACTCGGGGCAAATCTCTCGAGCTCCCCAGCCCTCGGCCAAGGGCGCGGCCTTGACCATGTCCCTGGCCTGGCGGAACGAGGCTCGCAGTGATTCCCGGTCCCGCGGATCCGCGAAAATTTGCGGATCGTACTCGGCGGGATCCGTGCTGCTGGGTCCCGTCAGGCGGATGGTTCCGCGCGAGTACGGCCGGACCAGCCCGCTGTGCAGTGTGAAGGCATTGGCGGGTCCGGTCATGTCGTCGTCGTACATGGGCACGCAGAAGTGGATGGGTTGGGTGTCCGGCCGATCCTGCTCTGAATCCGAGCGCCAGAACAGGTGTGTCTGCGACACGGATTGCTCATCGACCTGGTGATCAATGGTCCGGGTGGTAGCTTCCGCAATCACGGGCAGCAGCAAATGATCATGCAGGTTCTCACCCACGCCCGGGAGGTCCACGACCGGTTCGATACCCACATCCCGCAGGTGGCCGGCCGGGCCGATGCCCGAGCGCAGCAGAATCTTGGGGCTGTCCAGGGCGCCGGCGCACAGGATGACCTGATCGGCACGGATCACCTCGCCGGATCCGTCTGCTGTGGCCGCGGGGTCATCCGATTCCACACCCTCGACCTCGCGGTTGTCCCCGGCGTGCAGCTCCACACCCACCACCTCGCCATCCTCGATCAGTAATTTCTCCACGATTGCGCCCGTGCGAACCGTGATCCGTCCGCTCCCGACCAGCGGCTTCACGTACGACGTGTACGTGGTGCAGCGTTTTCCATGTCGAATGGTGAGCTGCTCGTAGGAAACCCCCTCCTGCCGGTCCCCGTTGTAATCGGGATTGAACTCCACGCCCACGGCCTCCGCCGCGGCAATGATCGACTCGAAGATCGGGCTGCGTTCGTAGTCACCCACCACGGGAATCGGGCCGTCCTCGCCCCGCGGGTTGCGATTTTCGGGTGACGCGGCGCCGTCGTAATTTTCCAAGGCCTCGAAAACGGGGCCGACGTCGCTCCACGACCACCCCTCGCAGCCCGCCGCAGCCCAATCGTCGTAGTCGAGCGGGTTGCCGCGAACCCAGATGGACGCGTTCAAAGCGTGTGAACCGCCCAGGACCCGGCCCCGCGGCCAGTGGATGACCCGGCCGGAGGCGTGTTCTTGCGCAACGGTGAAGTAGTCCCAGTCCTCGGCGCTGTGCCACAGCTCGCCCAGGCGGGGGAGTTCGGCAATGGCGGGGTTGGTGTCCTGTCCGCCGGCCTCCAAAAGAGTCACGTTGTGACCGGCCGCGGCCAACCGCCCCGCGACAATGGATCCTGCCGTGCCTGCGCCAATCACCACGGTGTGCTGGTCGGAGGTGTTCGAATTCGTGTGTGCCATGAGGACACTATGCGCCCAAATATGATCTGCGTCTCGGTGGAGGGCGCATGAGTGTTGGTGATCCGTGCAGAGCTACCACTGCAGGCCACGCGAACCGCTCCTGACACCTGAGGGGTCGGTGGAACCTCTTTCCCCGGTGGGGAGGGTTCTAACGGCCCCTGATGTGTGGACGTGGGCTCTACTCAGCCTCCAAACGCTCCACGACACGGAACTCCTGCATCACCACCGCAGGGCTGCCATCAAGCTGCCCTGCGGGGGAGTTGACGGCCCAGAACTCTTCGTGGTCCCGCCGCCATTCGGCCAGCGTGGCGTGACCCTCACCTTCGGCCACTACGTGGAACCAGGGCACGTCGACCAGTGGAACAACTGCCACCGCCAGGGTCTCCAGGACAGCGACGCCGCGGTCATTGGAATCCAGCAGTAGCTCCAATTCACCTGGCTCGGGTAGCGGTTCACCCTCGAGTTCATAGTCCGAGACCAGCGAGCTCGTTGCCGTCTTCCGCCCGCTAAGGATCAGCGCCACCAGCCGGTCGCGCAGGGGTCCCGGCGGACCGAACTCGGCGGACCTCAAACCCTGTTCCATGCCCCAAGTATGGCGTGACGGATCGCCGGTGCCACGCATGGTGCGTCGTGAGAGCCGCAGCTAACATCTCAGGTGCCTTTAGAACCCTCCGGCTCCGCGGGAAAGGCTCCAGTGATACCTGAGGCGCATCCGGGGGCTTAAACGAACCACCAGGTGCGCGAACTCCCAAGCGCCCGTCCCGGAGGCCAACCCCGCCCGTGACCAAACCCCCGCCCGCACCGGATGACCGATTCGCGAGTACCATTTGAGACGAACTTAGAGGGATCGGTCCGCACGTGTGGTCGGGTGTGCGGTGGTTTGATGTACCCGGAGGATCCTTTTGCCCAGCTCGACCGCCCCGCAGGCGCAGACGCCACTCTCAGCACAGGATTCGCTCGTTGCCGCAGGTGGCTGGCCGTTCCTGATCACAGCCTTCATCGGCCGCCTGCCTGCGGCCACGCTGCAACTCGGGCTGCTGCTGTACGTCAGCGGCGCTGGACTGAGTCTTGGTCTGGCCGGCATCACGGTCGCAGCCGTGGGACTTGGTTCAGCAGTTGGCGCCCCGTTGGTCGGCAGGCTCGTCGACCATTTCGGTCCGCTGCCCGTGGTTGTCAGCGCAACGCTCATCCAGTTGCTGAGCCTCACGGCCCTGCTCCTGACGGTCGTCAATGACGGGCCCACCCCCCTCATCCTCGTGTGCGCTGCCCTGGTCGGTTCCGCGAACCCGCAAGTGGGCGCGATCGCGAGGGCGCACTGGTCGGGCTTGGCGCGGCGTCGTCGGCAACCGCGACTGATCACCCGCGCGCTGGGCTACGAAACTGCCTGCGACGAAACCAGCTTCATCCTGGGTCCCGTGATTGCCGGTCTGCTCGTCGGATTACTCGGTCCCAACCCCGCTCTGCTCACCATCATGGCGTGGGTGATCGTGGGCCAGGGCGCGTTCATCATGTACCTGGCGCGCCACCGCACCGAGCACGGCGCGGCCACGGTCGAGGACGCTGCGGCGGGTGGCATCGGCAAGATTTCGATCGCCAAGGCGCTACCGCCCATGCTGGTGTGCCTGTGCGTGGGTACCGTGTTCGGCTCGACCCAGACCGCGCTGACCGCCGTCAACGTGTTGCGCGGCACGGAAGCTTACACCGGTGTCATTTACGGCTTCATGGGTGCGGGCAGCGCGGTCGCAAGTATTCTGGTCTCTCGCCTTCCCGAACGCTTCCCCTTGTCCTTGCGGGTGGCGATCGGCGCGTCGTTCATCGCTGTGGCCTGCGTGGGCCTGTTCTCCCTGCCGAGCGCCCCGGTGATGGCGGGCCTGTTCGTGATCGTGGGCGTGGGCGTGGGCGCCATGCTGGTCAGCTCGTTCGGCCGCGGCGAGCGGATCGCGCCGTCGCACCGCATTGCCTCGGTGATGACCATGCTCACCACGTGCCTGGTCCTGGGCGTCTCACTAGGTGCCGCGCTGGGCGGTGTCCTGTCCGTCCAGCCCGAGCGCGGGTTCATGCTCACGATGGCTGCTGCCGTGGTCGGCATGTTCGCCTCCGTCACCCTGCACCTGACCAAGCCCGGGCGGCCCGCCACCCATCAGGAATGACGACGCCGCCCGGGCCGGGTCGCTTCCATCTGGTCCGGCCTTACTGCAAGGTAACCCGGGCTACCGTGCAGTAAACCCTCACGACATGGCGCTGAGCTTGCCGATGCCGGCCAGGGCCACCGGAGCGGGCCGGTCTCAGCGACGTCCCGTCTTCGCGGCTTCCTTGCGGTCCAGGGAAACCAGTTCCAATGCCTCGGTGCGCGTGGTGTGCAGGTCGTTTATCTCGTCCAGGGAGCGGTCCTTGGTCTCCTTGGCGGTCAGAGCGGCGACCACCGAGATCAGACCCGCTGCGGCAACCACCAGCGCCACGTTGATCCAGGAGGAACCGTCGGCGCCGGCCACGGAAGTGGCCAGGAACGGCGTGATGCCACCGGAGATCGCGAAGCCGATCTGCGTGCCCAGAGCCAGGCCGGTCACCCGGACGCGGGTCGGGAACATTTCCGCGTAGAACGAGGGCCAGATGCCATTGGCCATCGAGTAGAAGCAACCGGACAGCAGCACGCCCAGCAGGAAGATCAGCGTCCAGTTACCCGCTGACACCGCGGACAGGTACGGGAACATGAAGCCCACGGCACCCAGCACACCCACGATGAACACGGGCTTGCGGCCGATCTTGTCCGCCAGCAGGGCCCAGGCCGGAATGGTGAACAGTGCCACGAAGTTCGCGACCACCGAGACCCACAGCATGGTGGAACGTTCCAGACCCACGATGGAGGTTGCGAAGGACAGCGACCAGACCAGGAACACCACGTTGATGGTGTTGACCATGGCGGCAGCGGCAATGCGGATCACGGCGGCCTTGTGGTACTTCAGCAAAGTGCTCAGGGGGGCGGTGCGCTTGACCTCGCCACCCTCGGCCTGGACTTCCTCGAAGGCCGGCGGCTCCTCCAGGTGACGGCGGATCATGTACGCCACGAAGACCACCACGGCGGAAGCCCAGAACGGAACGCGCCAGCCCCAGCTGAACAGCTGTTCTTCGGAGAGGACCAGGGTGAAGGGGATGAACACCGCGGTCGCCAACAACGTGCCGAACTGGGTGCCCTGCAGGGTCCAGCTGGTGGTGAAGGCGCGGTGACGGTCATCGGAGTGTTCCAGCGAGACCGAAATGGCGCTCGCCTGCTCACCGGAAGCGGAGAGGCCCTGGATCACGCGGCACAACACCAGCAGCGCCGGAGCCAGAAGGCCCGCCTGATCGTAGGTGGGCAAGCAACCCACCGCGAACGTGGCGCCGCCCATCATGAACAGGGTCAGCATGAGCACGAACTTGCGCCCGTACTTGTCACCGAGGGGACCCATGATGAGCGCACCCAACGGGCGAACCACGTAGGCAACGCCCACGGTACCCATGGCCAAGAGGATGGCCACGCCCGGGGAGGCATCCTTCGGGAAGAAGATGTGGTTCAGCACCAGTGCGGCGGCGGTGCCGTACACGGCAAAGTCGTAGTACTCCAGAGCCGAGCCGATCCAGCTGGCGAGCGCTGCTTTCTTGGGCGTCTTGGCGGCGGTTGCTGCCCGATTCGTGGGCCCCGGTGAGCCTGCGTGGTGGGTGGTGCTCATGAGAAGACATCTTTCACGGAAGGCGTGGGATCAAATGTCCCCGCTGCGGTGATTGCCGTATATTGGAAATAGTTTTCAACTACTTGAAACACCAGCATGAAGTGGGTCACACTGTTCGTCAAGTACCCGACCGAAAAAATCAGGAGCACGTCATGAGCCCCACCAAGACCACCGCCTCGGCGGCGGGCACGGCGGACGAGGTAAGCGCCCCGGCCACGGCGCGTGCGGGCGACCGCTCCGGCACCGTGCGCAAAGGGCTCACGCTCCTGGAACTGCTGGCCAACTACCCCCACGGGGCCACCGCGGGGCAGATCGTCGCCGAGTCCGGCTACGCCTTCAGTACGTGCTATCGCCTGCTCACCACGCTGGTCGATTCCGGGTTCGCCGAGTACGACACCGCCACCAAGCAGTACCGCCTGGGTCTGCTTGTTTTTCACATGGGCCAGAAGGTCGCCACGGCCAGGGGGTACTCCGGCACCGCACTTCCCGTGCTGCGCCGGCTCACGGAGGCCACCGGCGAAAGTTCCCTGCTCGCCGTGCTGGACGGGGACCGCTTCCTCACCGTGCACACCGTGGACGGGCCCAACCACCGCATCACGACCGACCCCGGGGACCGGGGCGCGTTGCACACCTCATCGCTGGGCAGGGCGTTGCTCGCCTTCAGCCCGCAGGACACACGCGATGAGTTGGTCGCCACCATTGACCTCGTCCCGCGCACGGATCGTTCCCGCACCGATCGTGACGGCCTCCGAAGGATCCTCGAAGAAACCCGCCAACGCGGATGGGCCTGCCAGGACCAGGAGCACGATGAGGGCATGTGCGCCGTGGCCGTCCCCGTCATGACCCCGGGCGGGCCTCTCGTGGCAGCGCTCGCGCTCGCCGCACCCGTCTACCGCTGCGACCTGGCCGGTCTCGAACGGCACATTCCGCTCCTCAACGACGCCGCCGCCCAGCTGGCCTCGCAACTCCCGCAGCGTCCCTAGCCACCGCGCCGTTCGTAGGCACGTCAACGTATCCAGGCACAGAAACTCCCCGGATTCCCCGAAAGGAACCGCATGTCCACTCTCAATGAGTCCTTCCTGATCGGTTTGATCGGTGACGGCATCACCGAAAGC
This sequence comes from Kocuria gwangalliensis, assembly GCF_039544365.1. Taxonomy (NCBI): domain Bacteria; kingdom Bacillati; phylum Actinomycetota; class Actinomycetes; order Micrococcales; family Micrococcaceae; genus Kocuria; species Kocuria gwangalliensis. The sequence continues at coordinate 12,235 of NZ_BAABLN010000070.1, forward strand.
CTCACCCCACCCATGCACGAGCGCGAGGGCGACCACCACGGCGTGCGCTATCTCTACCGCCCCGTGGACCTCGCGGAGATCCATCGCCCCGGAACGGACGTCGGCGAGCTCCTGCGCGCCGGCCGGGATCTGGGGTTCAACGGGTTCAACATCACCCACCCCTGCAAACAAATCGTCATGGACCATCTGGACGAGGTGGATCCCCAGGCCGCCGCGATCGGAGCCGTCAATACGGTGCTGATCAGGGGCGACAAGTTCATTGGCTACAACACCGACTGCTCCGGTTTCACGGACGGGTTCCGCGCGGGCCTGCCCGGCGCCGACCTGGAGCGCTTGGTTCAGTTCGGCTCGGGCGGCGCGGGTTCGGCGGTCGCTGAGGCGCTGCTCGCCGTGGGCGCCCAGCGCTTGGATCTGGTGGATGTCGACGTCGCTCGCGCTGCCCAGCGCGCCGCCGCCCTGGCCGGGCGGTACCCGGGCGCCGTCGTGGCGGCTGTGGAACCGGACCAGGCGCCCGAGCTCGTGGAGGGCGCGAGCGGTGTGGTCAATGCGACCCCCGTGGGAATGCATCACCACCCCGGAACGCCGTTCGACACCGCCCTGCTCAGCGCGCGACAGTGGGTCGCGGACGTGGTGTACCTGCCGTTGGCCACGGAACTCGTGACCGCGGCCAAGGCCTTGGGATGCCACGTGCTGGACGGCGGCCACATGGCGGTCGGGCAGGCGGTCGATGCCTTCAGGCTGTTCACCGAGCTGGACCCGGACCGGCAGCGGATGCGTGATCATTTCCTGTCGCTGACCGGTCAGGGGCCGGTCTCCGCGGCCCAGGAGCTGGGAGCGGCCCAATGAGAACCAGTATCGCTACCGTGTGCCTGTCCGGGACGCTCGAAGAGAAAATGCAGGCCGCCGCGCTCGCCGGATTCCACGGGATCGAGGTGTTCGAACAGGACCTGGTGGTTTCACCGTCCTCACCCGAGCAACTGCGTGAGATGGCCGCCGAACTCGGTCTTTCGCTGGACATGTACCAGCCGTTCCGCGACGGCGTGGAGGTCGCCCCGGAGGTGTTCCCCGATTCGCTGCGCCGATTGCGCGCCAAGTTCGACCTGATGCGATGCCTGGGCACGCCCGTGCTGCTGATGTGCTCCAATGTGGCCACGGCCGCCCTGGATGATGATCGGGCCATTGCGGATCAGTTGCGCCAGGCCGGTGAGCTGGCCGCCGAATACGACATCAAGCTCGCCTACGAGGCCTTGGCCTGGGGCAAGAACGTCAACGACTGGCGCCGCGCACACCGCATCGTGGAGCTGGCCGATCACCCCGCCGTGGGCACGTGCCTGGACAGCTTCCACATCCTCTCCCGCGGTGACACCGTGGACGGCGTGGAGCTGTTGGATCCGGCCAAACTGTTCTTCGTGCAGCTCGCGGACGCGCCCTTGCTCAAGCAGGACATTCTCTCGTGGTCGCGACACCACCGCGTGTTCCCGGGCGAGGGGGACTTCGATCTGGTGGACGTGCTGGCTCGCCTGCATGAATGTGGGTACGCGGGCCCGGTCTCGCTGGAGATCTTCAACGATGCCTTCCGCCAGGCGGACGTCTACCGCACCGCCGTGGACGGGTTGCGCTCGCTGCGGTGGCTTGAGGACCAGACCGCGGATGCCGTGCGCGCGGCGGGAGAGGACCCCGCGCGTGAGCCGCTCGTGCTGAGCGATCTGCCGGATCCCCAGCCGCCGCGGGCATGGGATTTCGTGGAGTTGCGCACTTCCAAACTCGGGCAGACCACGCGCCTGCTGCATCAGTTGGGGTTCGAGCTGGCCGGTCACCACCGCAGCAAGGACACCGTCCAGGCGTGGACCCAGGGCCCGGTTCGCGTGGTCATCGGCGAGGACCTGCAGGCCCCGCTCGAGCAGCCCACCCGCCTGGCTGCCCTGGGGTTCCAGGTCGACAGCCCCGACGACGCCGCCCACCGCGCCTCCCGCTTGCTCGCCCCGGTGGTCTCGCGCACCCAGCAGCCGGACGAAACCGTGCTGCACGGGGTGCTCGCCCCGGATGCGACCGAGATCTTCTTCGGTCCCCACGGGGACCGCGGGGTGCCCCCGTGGTTGGAGGAGTTCGGCGCGGACCCGGCCGAGGCGGCGTCGGACTCCCTGATCACCGGCGTGGACCACGTGAACCTCGCCCAGCCGTGGCAGCACTACGACGAGGCCGTCCTGTTCCTCACCTCCCTGCTCGACCTGCACGCGCAGCCGGCGCAAGAGGTCGCCGGGCCGTCCGGGCTGGTGCGCTCGCAGGTCATGCGCTCCGCGGACGAAACCGTGCGGATCCCCCTCAACGTGGCCCCCACCGCCGCGGAACAGGGCGCCTACACGGGTGCGGCCTACCCCGAGCACGTGGCGCTGGCCTGCTCGGACATTGTGGCCGTGGCTCGCCGCGCCCGACGCCGCGGCCTCACCTTCCTACCGGTGCCCGAGAACTATTACGAGGACCTCGTGGCCCGCTTCGACCTGGCCCCGGACGCGGTCGCCGAACTGCGGGAGCACGGTTTGCTCTACGACCGCGATGAGCGCGGGGAGTTCCTGCACTTCTACACGGCGACCCTCGGCGAGGTGTTCGTGGAAGTCGTGGAACGCCGGGGCGACTACCGCGGATTCGGCGCCCCCAACGCCCCCGTGCGGCTGGCGGCGCAGTATCGGACGTGGGAGGAAACGGCCGGCGCCATCTGATCAGGGTTTACTGCATGGTAGCCAGCCGTACTCTGCAGTAAGTCCTCATGAAATGGCTCTGGGGTCGAACCCGCGCACCTGACACACTGGAACCGGCCAGTCTTCGTGCGTAGAGAGCGGAATGTTCGTGAGTGATCAGCGGTCCGGTGACACTAAGCCCGGTGACAACCAGCCCATGGTGTTCGAGCACGTCACCGCCGCTCAGCGGGTGGTGTTCGGCTCCGACAAAGCCGGTGAGTTTTTGGCGGCCGAGCTCGAGCGGTTGGGTAGCACGCGCCCCATGGTCATCACGGGCGGTTCCGCCGAGCAGGCGGCTCGCGATATCACCTCGCGGCTTAAACCGGGCCTGTGGTGGGACCAGGTGGTCCAACACGTACCGGTGGAACTTGCGGAGAAGGCGAGGGCGGCGGCGTCGGACGCGGCTGTCGACGCGCTCGTGACGGTGGGTGGCGGTTCGACCATCGGCCTGGGCAAGGCGATCGCATTGACCTCGGGACTGCCGCTGATCGCCGTGCCCACGACCTACGCCGGCTCCGAGGCGACCGACACGTGGGGTCTGACCGAGAACCGCACCAAGACCACCGGCCTGGATCCCAAGGTCCTGCCGGTCACGGTGATTTACGACGCCGCCCTGTCCCGTTCCCTGCCGGTGGCCCTGTCGGTCGCGTCCGGACTCAACGGCATGGCGCATTGCGTGGATTCGCTGTGGGCACCCAAGGCGGACCCCATTAACCGGACGTTCGCCCTCGAAGGTGCCCGGGCCCTGGCCGTCGCCCTGCGCGGCATCACGGCCGACCCCGATGACCTGCGCGCCCGCGAAATGGCGCTGTACGGCTGTTATCTCGCAGCGTTGTCGTTCGCGTCTGCCGGATCGGGAATGCATCACAAGATCGCGCACGTGCTGGGCGGCACGTTCAACCTCCCGCACGCGCAGGTCCACGCCACGGTGTTGCCGTACGTTCTGGCGTTCAATGCGCCCGCCGTTCCAGAAGTCTCCGCCCGCTTGGCCGATGCCCTGGGCTCCAACTCCCGCGATGCGACCGAAGCGCTGAACGCGCTGTACCGCGAGATCGATGCACCCCGGGCGCTCGCGGACATCGGGTTCACCGAGGACGGAATTCCGGAAGCCGTGGAGCGATCACTGAAGGCCATTCCGGACTCCACTCCCACCGCGCCCACGGAGGAGAACCTCACGCTGCTGTTGCGGGCGGCGCTGACCGAGCAGGACCCGGCCCTCGTTTCTGCGGCGACGGGGCAAGCGTGATGGCCGGTTGTTCCGGGTTCCGCGAGGACCCCCTCCTGGCGCGATTAGCCGCTGGGGAACCGTCGGCGTGGTTCAACCCGGCCGTGACCACCACCGCGGCGGGCCTGTCCGCGTCCGGCCTTTCGCGCACCATGGTGGACGACGCCGCCGCGAGACTCGATCGGTTTGCTCCATGGATCGCTCAGGCCTTCCCGGAGACGTCGGCGGCCCGCGGGGCCATCGAGTCGCCCTTGGAGGCCGCGCCGGAAATGCAACGGGAACTGGGTCTGGCCGCGGGCACGCTGCTGCTCAAACGTGATGACATTCTGCCCGTGAGTGGTTCCATCAAGGCCCGCGGGGGAGTCCACGAGGTGCTGGAGTACGCCGAGTCACTGGCCGTCGAGGCGGGGTTGCTGCCCGCCGACTACCGAGCGTTCGGCTCGGCACCCTTGCGTCGGCTCATGGCTCAGCATCGGGTGGTTGTGGGGTCCACCGGAAATTTGGGGCTGTCCATCGGCATCACCGCCGCCGCCCTCGGGCTGCAGGCCACCGTGCACATGTCCACGCACGCCCAAGCCTGGAAGAAAGAACTGCTCCGGGGTCTAGGCGTGGACGTGGTGGAGCACAGTACCGACTACACAGCGGCGGTGGACGCCGGACGAAAGGCGGCACAGGCAGACCCGACCACGCACTTTGTCGATGACGAACACTCGGTCAGCTTGTTCGCGGGGTACGCCGTGGCGGGTCGGAGGGTTGCGCGCCAGCTGAGGGACCAAGGGATCACCGTGGATACGGACTACCCACTGTTCGTGTATCTCCCGTGCGGCATTGGCGGTGCCCCGGGCGGAGTCACCTATGGCCTCGCACTGGAATTCGGGGGCGCCGTGCATTGCATTTTCGCGGAACCCGTCGCCGCGCCGGCCATGATGCTGGGTGTTTACACCGGACTTCACGATCAAATCTCCGTGTCGGAACTGGGACTGGACACCCACACCGTGGCGGACGGCTTGGCCGTGGGGCAACCCTCCGGGTTCGTGGGGCGGCGCATGCAGGGGCTGATCGATGGTTACTACACCGTGACGGATCAGCACCTGAAGGATCAGGTCAAGACGCTGTATGCCACGGAAGGAATACTTGCTGAGCCCTCCGCGGTGGCGAGCCTGGACGGGCCGCACTGGATCAGCACCGACACGGCCTACCTGGACCGCAAGAATCTCACCGGCCGGCAACTGAAGAACGCCACCCACGTCGTCTGGCTGACCGGCGGCGGTATGATTCCAGCGGAGGTCCAGCGAAGTTATCTAGTCTGAAGCGTGATGCTTGGCGGCCGGCATTCATGCGAGCCGCGCAAAGGGCTTAATTTCTCGAAAGCATCACCGGCGGACCCTCACGAGTCTGCTGGCTCACACTCAGACTCAGAAGGTGCACAGAGTGCAACAGGTGGCTTATTGTTGACGCGTGAACATCGGATACCAGGGAGAAGCCCCCAAGGACAAGCGCGGTGCCCTCAAGTGGCACAACCGGCGCGCCATGGTGATGGCTGCCGGTGAGCTGTCCGACCACCACGGTATTCAAGGGTTCTCCGTCGATGATCTGGCCGCCAAGGCGGGCGTCTCCCGGCGGACCATTTTCAACCACTTCTCATCGGCGGAAGATGCCGGCTACGAGTACCTGTCGGAGCTTGTCACGCAGCTCATCGAGGCCGTTCTGGCGGAACTTCCGGACCCGTCGGAGCGCGGTGAGCAAACGTTGGGCTCCGTCTATCGGGACCTGTGCGCCGCGATGCGGACTCGCAGTCCGGTTGAGGCGCTGCATCCGCTGTTACTCCAGGTAACGGAGGTCAAAGAATCACCGACCGCGGCGCTGTGGACTTTCCGGGTGACCAGCGCGGCCACTGAGCGGTTGGCGCACGTGCTCCGCGAACGGCTGCCTGACCACGATCAGCTGGAATTACAGCTGGTGGCCACCTCCATCATCAATTCCATGTCCGTCTGCATGGATGCGTGGCTCCTTCGCACGGGCGGGGAGCTGAACGATCAATCCCGTGGTATCTGGGACGAACTCATGTCCAAGGCCCTGTGCGTCTTGGGCCGCGGCTTCACCACCTGACCTGTCTCGACCGGCCCGCGCGAGCGGCGTCGGCGGCGGGATCCGCTCCCGCGGAATGCACCTGAACATGACCATCGCGACCAACAAGTAGGAGACTCCTCGTGGCACGACTTCTCTACCGGCTGGGCATCGGCTCGGCCCGGCACGCGTGGGCGGTGATTGTGTCGTGGATCGCCGTCCTGGCCATCTCCGTGGGTGCCGTGGCATTCTCCGGTGTGCAACTGTCCAACGCGATCACCATTCCCGGCACCGAAACCCAGCAGCTCGCTGACCGCCTGCAGGACGAACTGCCCGAGGCCAATCAGGGTATGGGCCGCATGGTCTTCTACACCGAGGACGGTTCGGAATTCACCGAGGAGCAGCGGGAGGGCATCGCGGACGCCGTCGCCTCGATCGATGGCATTGATCAGGTGGACAGCGCCACCAATCCGTTCGAGGTGCAGGCTCAACTCGACGGCGGGCGGCAGCAGCTCGTGGACGGTCGCCAGCAACTGGAGGAGGGCCAGCAGGCCATCCAGCAGCTGCAGGAGAATCTGCCCCCGGGCGCCAACGCGGATCAGATCCTGCAGCAGCGGGGCATCGACCCGCAGCAGATCCAGGAGCAGCAGGCTCAGCTGGAAGCCGGCGAGCAGGCCATGGAACGCATGGGTGACTACCGCGTGGTCTCCGCGGACGGCAACTCCGCCATTTCGGTGGTGAACTTCACCGTGGATCAAACCTCCGTGACCGCGGACTCCAAGGAAGCCGTCATGAACGCCGTGACGGATCACCCGGTGGACGGCGTGGGCGTGGACTTCTCCCAGGAGCTCGCGCAGGACATCTCGTCCCTGCTGGGACCGGCGGAAATCGTGGGCGTGGTGATTGCCGCCATCGTGCTGCTGGTCATGCTGCGCGCCCTGGTTCCGGCCATTCTGCCGGTGTTGACGGCGCTGATCGGTGTGGGTATTTCCACAACCGCGACGCTTTCCTTCTCCGGCGTGATCGACATGATGTCCGTGACGCCCATGCTGGGCGTGATGCTCGGTCTGGCCGTGGGCATCGATTACTCGCTGTTCGTCCTGAACCGCCACCGCCAACAATTGCGCCGCGGTATGGAGATCAAAGAATCCATCGGCATGGCCGTGGGTACCTCCGGCACCGCCGTGTTCTTTGCGGCACTGACCGTGATCGTCGCCCTGGTTGCGCTGAACGTGACCGGCATTCCGTTCCTGGGACTGATGGGTACCGTGGCCGGCGTTGCCGTGCTGATCGCCCTGCTCATCACCCTGACCCTGACCCCCGCACTGCTGTCCCTGGCCGGACGTAAGGCGCTGCCCCGCAAGCAGCGCAACGCCGCGCCCGACGAGCAGCACATCAATGAACACGACGTTCCGTTCCACCTGCGCCACCCCTGGATCACCTCGCTGCTGAGCGTGGGTGTTCTGGTGGTGCTCGCACTGCCGGCTCAGGACATGCGCCTGGGGCTGCCGGATGCTTCCACCGAATCCGTGGACAGCACGTCGTACCAGGCCTACCAGCGCATTGCCGATGACTTCGGCGCCGGCGAGAACGGACCGCTCGTGGCCGTGGTGGATCTGCCCGAGGGTATGACCGAGGACCAGGCCACCGAGAAGCTCAACGTCGTCTCCGAGCGCATTGCCGAGCAAGATGATGTGGCCAACGTGATGCCCGGGGTCACCACTGACGACCTCCGCACCGGCGTGATCCAGGTGATCCCGGAATCCGGTCCCGCGGATGCCGCCACCGAGGAACTCGTCAACAACCTGCGCGGCCTCAACGGCGACCTCCAGGACAGCGAGGACGTGAAGATCGGCGTGGCCGGTACCACCGCCGCCAACATCGACGTCTCCCAGCTGCTCGGCCAGAAGCTCCCGCTCTACCTGGGTGTGGTCATCATCATCTCGCTGCTTCTGCTGCTCATGGTCTTCCGCTCCATCGTGGTTCCGGTGATCGCCTCCGCGGGCTTCCTGCTCTCGGTCCTGGCCTCCCTGGGTGCCGTGGTCGCGGTCTACCAGTGGGGTTGGGGCGGCGCCCTGATGGGCGTGCATGATCCCGGGCCCATTCTGAGCTTCCTGCCCACCCTGATGATCGGCATCCTGTTCGGTCTGGCCATGGACTACCAGCTGTTCCTGGGTTCAGGCATGCGCGAGGCCTACGTCCACGGCCACCCGGCACGTCAGGCCGTGGTGTACGGATTCAAGGCGGGCCGAGCCGTGGTCACGGCCGCGGCGATCATCATGATCTCCGTGTTCGCGGGCTTCATTTTCGCGCACCTGTCCATGATCAAACCCATTGGTTTCGGCCTGGCCATCGGTGTGCTGTTGGACGCGTTCGTGGTCCGCATGTTCCTGATCCCGGCCGTGATGCGGATCATGGGCGAAAAGGTCTGGTGGCTGCCGCGCTGGCTGGACAAGATCCTGCCCCGCGTGGACGTTGAGGGCGAGTCCCTGACCCGCACCGCAACCACCGGTGCCGCGGGTGTCGCGGGCGGTGCGGCGGGCGTCGCGGGTGGTGCGGCAACCGCCGTGGCCGGGGCCGGTTCGGATTCCCGTTCCGCTGACGACGCCGCCGCACCCACCTCACACCACGCCGTCACCTCGAACGGCGGGTCGGCCGCTGCGACGGAGACCTCCGCGAGTGGCGTGGTCCCCGTGAAGGCCATGGCGCGTTCGGAGGTGGCTCTGCGTCAGGCGGACCCTGCGCTCAAGGCGACCGATGCAATCCTGCCGTTGCTGCCGAGCATGCCCGAGGAGGACGCCAGTGCCCGGGAGGAACTGAGCAAGGACAAGCCCGAGGCCGCTCCGCACCGTTCCATGCATGAACGCGTGGACTTCCGGAAGGTCATGGTGGCCGGTCGACCCGTGCTGGTGGCCGAGCCCAAGTCACGGGCCCGGGATGCGGTGGCTCCGGTGATCGTGTACTGGCACGGCGGTGGCTACGTGAACGCCATGGTGCGCACGCACTGGCGTTTCCTGGACGAGCTCATCAAGCGGACCGGTGCCACGGTGCTGGTGCCCAGCTACGCGCTGGCCCCCGTTCACACCGTGGACGAGGTTGAACCGTTGGTGGACGGAACGCTGGAACTGGCCCGCACGCTGGGCTCCCGCGTGTACTTCATGGGTGACTCCTCCGGTGGCGGCCTGGCCCTGGCTCAGGCGCAACGCCTGCGTGACAAGGGCGTAGCCCCGCTGGACGGCCTGGTGCTGATCGCGCCGTGGGTGGACGTGACCCTCGCCAACCCCGAGATCGCCGATTACGAGGCGAAGGACCACATGCTCAGCGTCAAGAAGCTGCGCCGATCGGGCCGTTGGTGGGCGGGAGAGCGGGACGTTCGCGACCCCCTGGTCAGCCCCGCGTACGGTTCTTATGATCGGCTGCCGCGCACGTTGGTGACCCAGGGTGACCACGACATCCTGTACCCGGACACCATGAATACGGTGGCCGAGTTGCAGCTCGCCGGTGTGGACACCACCGCGATCGTCACCGAGGGAGCGCCCCACACCTACTCGCTCATGGTGTGGTCCTCGACCGCCCGTCAGGACGTGGCGGACATCGCTCGCTGGATCATGGAGCGCTAGCGGGAAACACGCGGGCGGCGCGCGCCATTTGATGCGGTCTTACGGCACGGTAACCACTGGTTACCGTGCCGTAAGTCATTATGAGATGGTTTGGGCCGGCGTCAGCGGCCCACGGTCTTGAAAAACCACGTGTAGAACCCGAGCCAGCCCGCGGCAAAGGCGCTCCACCGGACCCACTCCGGGGCGTTCGGCAGCAGCTTTTCTCCCAGCGCGCCCAGTCCACCCATGACGGCGGTGACCAGGATGAACCGTGGCGCCCGGGCCGGGACGGACCACAGCAGGAATCGCGGCAGGGAACGGTTCAGCAGCCCATTGGTGCGGGCGTAGATCTTGTACGGCGTACCCCGCAGCGGTCCGGTGAGCAGCGCCCGGTAGCCCTTGGTCGCGTAGTCGTTCTCGACTCGGCGCACCATGGCGGCGGAGACGGCGGGTAGCTTGGTCAGAAGCCGCGCGGATCGCGCTGCACCGGTCGTGGCTCCCCACGTATGGGTGAGTGCTCCGCCCAACACGGCACCGGCCGTTGCGGAAGCCACGCATGTCAGGCCGCGCTTGGGGCTCTTCATGGCCACCGCGGACAGCCACACATCCGGGACAATGAAGAACGCGGTGGCCTCGGCAAAGCCCCACGCCGCTGCCACGGCATGATCTCGACAATCGGTTGAGCGGCTCATGGATCCTCCCATTGACGCGCGGTGACGTCGGTCGTTTTGGCCTTTGGCTCGGCGCACCGTAATGATCACTGTAGAAGGGGTTTGCCCTGCCGTAGCGTTATCTGCAGGACCGAAACGGTCAATTGGAGGAGTTCAGTCATGGGAATGGGTCACGACCACGGACATTCCCACGTGCCCCGGGCGGCCGACCGTGGCATGCGGCGCCGGCTGGTCATCGCGTTCGGCATCACCGCCATCATTGTGATTGCGCAGGCGGTGGGCAGTGTGCTCACCGGGAGCCTCGCGCTGCTCACGGACACCGCCCATGCCGCGGCGGATGCCTCGGGTCTGCTGGTGGCCGTGATCGCCGCGACCATGATGTTGCGCCCGCCCAGCGGCCGCCGCACGTGGGGATTCGCGCGCATCGAGGTGATAGCCGCGCTCGGTCAGGCCGTGTTGCTCCTGGCGGTGGGAACCTATGCGGCAATCGAGGGCATCCGGCGACTCTTCGAGCCCAGCGACATCCCCTCCGTCGAGCTGCTGATCTTCGGGATGATCGGGTTGGTCGCCAACATTGCGGCAATGGCCGTGCTCGCCTCCGCCCGGGACTCGAATTTCAACATGCGCGCCGCCTTCCTCGAAGTACTCAATGACGCCCTCGGGTCCATGGGCGTGATCATTGCCGCGATCGTCATTCACACCACCGGGTTCCAACGCGCTGACACCATTGCCGGGCTGTTCATTGCCGCGCTGATCCTGCCCCGGGCGTTCCGCCTGCTGCGCGAAACCATGGGTGTGCTCATGGAATTCACGCCCAAGGGGGTCAACCTGGACGAGGTGCGCGAGCACATCATGGCCTTGGACCACGTGCGGGACGTTCACGACGTTCACGCCTCCACGATCGGCACGGGGCTGCCGGTGTTGTCCGCTCACGTGGTCGTGGAGGATCGATGCTTTGAATCCGGTCACGCCCCGCAGATCCTGGAGGCGGTGCTCGGCTGCGTCCGTGAGCACTTCCCCGTGTCCTTCGACCACGCCACCATCCAGCTGGAGACCGCTGCGCTGCGGGACAAAGAGTCCCCGCACATGCGTCACGCATAGCACGTCAAAATCCCCAGGCCGGGTGCCTGCTCCGCGCGGGTGACGCTCGAACGTGCCAAGGTGGCAGGAGACGATCCGTCCACGCCTGAGGAGACCCATGGGTTCCAGCACCAATCCCCCCAACCCGCCGGACCCCCTGCGCCGCCCCATTCCGCAGCGCACCACCGGCTGGGCCACCGGCATCGCGGCCACGTTGCAGCGAGCGGGCCTGAAGCCCAATCACATTTCCCTGGCCTCGGTCGGCTTCGCACTGCTGGGGTGCGCGTGCCTGGTGCTCTCCGCACATTTCGACGACGCCGCCCGGCTCCTCCTGCTCGTCGGAGCCGCCGTGACCATCCCGTTGCGGCTGGTGTGCAACATGTTCGACGGCATGCTCGCCGTGGAGGGCGGGCTGAAAACACCCACCGGTGAACTGTTCAACGAAGTACCCGACCGGCTCTCGGACCTGGCCCTGCTTGCGGGAGCGGGCTATGCGGCGTCGGCGATGGCCGGCGGCGTGACTGTGGGCTGGCTCGCGGGAAGCCTCGCCGTGCTGACGGCCTACGTGCGCACGCTGGGAGTGAGTGCGGGGGCGGGGCAGTTCTTCGGCGGGGTGATGGCCAAACAACAGCGCATGTGGACGCTCATGGTCGGGATCCTGGCGACCATGATCGAACCCCTGTTCAATCTGCCGCGCGGCTGGATGTTGTTCGTGACGATGATTCTCATTGCCGTGGCCTCCGCGCTCACGGTGGCCACACGGCTGCGTTGGATTGCCCGCGAACTCGAGAACCGAGGTTGAGCCATGACCGAGATCGGGCTGATCGGCCCGCAGTCGATCCGGCTGCTGATCGGCGTGGGCGTGTTCCTGGCGGCGGCCACGGTGGTCGCGGAAATCATGTTCCGACGCGCCACCAAGGAGGGTCTGCGGAACACCCTGAGCAACGTGAGACGGCGGATTTTCGCGTGGTGGATCATGGTGGGAGTCCTCGCCGTCAGCTTGGCGCTCGGGGAAACCGTGCTGCTCGTGCTGTTCATGCTGCTCTCGCTCGTGGCGCTGCGGGAATTCATGGCGCTGGTGCCGGCCGGCGAGCAGGACGGCCGCGCGCTGATCTGGATCATGGCCGTGCTGACCCCACTGCACTACTGGTTCATGTGGCAGCACTGGTATGGAATGTTTGCGATCTTCATTCCGGTGTACGCGTTCCTGTTCCTGCCCGTGTTGCTGGCCCTGTCCGGTCGAACGGATCATTTCCTGCACCGCGCAGCCCTGAGCCAATGGGGGCTCATGGTGTGCGTGTACGCACTGAGTCATCTGCCCGCGATCCTGCAACTGCCGGTGGCCTTCAACGAGGGTAAGTCCGCCGCGGACGGATCTCCGGTGGGCTCGGGCGGTGTGGCCGGCGGTGCGCTCCTGCTGTTCGTGTGCGTGGTGGTGCAGGGCTCGGACGTGCTGCAGTACCTGTGGGGCAAGACACTGGGCCGCCACAAAATCGCGCCCAACGTGAGCCCCAACAAGACGTGGGAGGGCTTCATCGGGGGAGTGCTCTCAGCCACCGCACTGGGTGCCGCCCTGTGGTGGCTGACCCCGTTCACCCCGTGGCAGGCCGCGCTGCTGTCGCTAATTGCCTGCCTCATGGGTTTTGTGGGCGGCCTGGTGATGAGCAGCCTCAAACGCGACCGCGGGATCAAGGACTTCGGCGCGATCATCCCCGGTCACGGCGGCATCCTGGACCGCATGGACTCCCTGATCTTCGCCGCGCCGGTGTTCTTCCACATGACGCGGTTCTTCTTCAGCGGCTAGTGGCCCGACCGCCATGACGGAGGCTGCCTGCGCTGCCGAGTGCCGGACAATACGCACGCCGGGTCCGGCCCCGGGTTTACAGCAGCTTCACTTGCCGCGCAGGATGCGATGCCAATAGATCTGCGGCAGCAACCACCGGTCGAGGAGGAAGGTGAGGGCCCGCTCCTTGCGAAGTTCGAAGAGTCTGGTGCTGGGCATCGGGGTGCCGTCGGGGGCGAACTCCGCGAGGACCAACGTGCTGCGGGAAACGGTGAAGGGACTGACCGTGTAACCGTTGTAGCGAGCTCGTGGAGCTTTGTCGTTGAGTGCGGACCGGATGTTCTTGGCCACGACGGGCGTCTGTTTGCGCAGGGCACCGCCCGAGCTGGATCCCGGGGTGGCGGCGATGTCACCCACCGCCCACACGTTCGGGTACCGGCGGTGCTGCAACGTCTCGGGATCCACGTCCACGAAACCCCGTGCCGTTACCGACGAGAGACCGGAGGCTGCGACCCACCGCGGTGCGGCGTGCGGTGGCGTGAGGTGGAGAAAGTCGTAATCAAGTTCCTCGAGCACACCGTCGTTGTCCAGGACCGCGGTGCCGGTGTCCCGGTGCAGGGACTGGATGCGGGTGCGGGTGCGTAGTTCGATCCCGTATTCGTCGATCTTACGATCGAGCTCCTCGTCCACGCCGGGCACGCCGAACACCGTGTCGGTCGGCACCACGGCGACCACGCGGATGTCCTCGAGCACACCGCGGCTGCGCCACAGGTCGCACGCCATGTAAAGAATTTTCTGGGATGCGCCCGCACAGGGGCAGCTGTCGTCGGGCATGGTGAACACCGCTGTCCCGGAACGCATCCCCTGAACCAGACGCCAGGTCTTCGGTGCGAGATCGAACAAGTAGTTGGTGGATGCATTCTGGGTGTGCATCGCCTCGGCCGAGCCGTCGATGGCGTCCCAGTCCGGGCGGGATCCGGCGGCGACCACCAGATGGTCGTAACCGATCGTGGCCCCACTGGCGAGTACTACCTGCGAGGCTTCCGGGTCCACGCCGGCGATGGCGTCACGCACCCAGACGCACCCGGACGGCATGACCCGCCCCTGGGGCCTGCGTGCGGAGTCAATGGAGGCCAGACCCGCTCCGACGTAGGACAGTAACGGTCTGTAGTGGTGTTCCGCGCGGGGCTCGACAATGACGATGTCGTCCTCACCCAGTCGATGCAATCTCGCGGCCAGCGCGATCCCCCCATTGCCGCCCCCCGCGACGAGAATTCGGGCGTGGGTGGGAGGGCCTGGGAGCGACTGGGTGACCATGTGAGGGACACTACACCGACCACGCTCCACCATGTACGGGAGAGCTTGCCGGGCCTAGAATCGTGAGCACGCCATTGATGAGGTGTCTCGTGAGAGGACGTTGATCATGCCCAAGGCAAACAAGGACGGCCGCGCCATTCAGGACGAGATCCCGTCCACCCTGCGCCGTTCGGACGAGAAGGCCCAGGACACGTTTGCGCAGACCTACGACTCCGCCAAGGACGAGTACGACAGCTCATCGCGCGCTGCTCGCACCGCGTGGTCAGCCGTCAAGCACACCCACGAGAAGGTGGGCGACCACTGGGAGCCCAAGGACGAGAACGGGCCCTCGGACGAGCGCGCCGAAAAAGGTGGTCTGAACGAGGAGAAATCCGCGGGCGGCGTCGACGCCAAGGCCAGCAAGAAACACCTCCACGGCATCGCCCAGGAATTGGACATCACGGGACGGTCGGACATGACCAAGGATGAACTGGTCGACGCCATCGACAAGGCCAACCGGAAGAAGACCAAAGAAGCCCGCGGTTAAAGTTTTCGCCCCAAGAACACGGTGGCCGTGGTGTTCTCGTGGAAGGGCTCCACGGGTTCGTAACCGCGTTTGCGGAACATGGCTATGCCCTCGGTCATTTCTTCGTTGAGGGAGACCACGGCGGTGTGGGCACCCAGCGCACGAACCTTGTTCTCCAGCGAACGGACGAGAGTGCGGGCGTGGCCCTTGCCGCGGTGATCGGGGGTGACCCAGATCCGCCGGAGTTCCACGGTGGAGTCGTCCAGTTTGCGGACGGCACCGCACGCGATGACCTCCCCGGAGATCAGTTCGGTCATCAGGAAGAAGTCGCCGTGGGGCGGGGTGACCTGCTCGGGTGAGCTGGTTTCGGTGAGGTCAGGGTCGAAGCCGCCGTCGATGCGATGATCGAGTTCGCTGAAGTACGCGGTCAGCACTTTCTGCGTGTGATCGCTGGCGGCTTGGCCTTCCAGGATGCGTACCGGGGCGGTGGTGTTCATTCCCCCATGGTGGCACCTCAGTCAACTGTTCACCAGGGCCTAACTCGTAGTAGTTTTCGGCCATGACTCCGACGCCCACCGGGAACAAGCCCCGCGTATCGATTTTGGTTCCCACCCCGCTGCTGGTGGTGGAAATGACCGAGCCCGCTGCTCATCGCAACCGCAGTGAACACGAGTCGGATGTGCATCTGCATCCGGGCGGACAGGGCCTGTGGGTTGCGCGGATGGCCGGTTCGTTGGGGGCAGAGGTTGCGATCAACGGCCCGTTCGGCGGTGAGCTGGGTTCGCTGATCCGCACCATGCTGGACGGGATGGGCATGCAGGTCAATGCCGTCCGCTACGGCTATGGCAATGGCGGCTACGTGTACGACCTGCGCGGTGACGATCGGGAGACCCGGGCGCATATGCCGCCACCTGAGCTTTCCCGTCACGAGCTGGACGATCTGTACGGCACAGCGTTCGTGGATGCCTTGGCGTCCGATGTCCTGGTGGTCACGGGTGCGGAGCCAGCGGACGTGCTCCCGCCGTCGTTCTTCGGTCGCCTCATTCGCGATACGCGCGATGCCGGAACCCCGGTGGTTGCTGACCTGAGTGGGAAGCCCGCACTGGCCAGTGTCGCCGCCGGCGTGAACGTCCTCAAGATCAGTCACGAGGAAATCATGGACCTCGAGCTCGTCGAGGACGAGACCGCCGAGTCTCTCACCGAGGCCGGCAAGATGCTGCTGGAACGTGGGGCGGGCGCCGTCGTCATCTCTCGCGCGAAGGACCCGGCCCTGCTGATCGAGAAGGATTCGGTGCGCGAGGTGTCGGCGCCGTCGATCACGCCGCTGGATCATCGGGGCGCGGGGGATTCCATGACCGCCGGAATTTCGGTGGGCCTCGCCCGCGGCCTCGACCTGGTGGACGCCGTGGCTCTGGGCGCCTCCGCCGGCGCACTCAATGTGGCGCGGCGGGGTTTGGGCACGGGCAATCGCACGACCATCGAGAAGTTCGCGCGGCAGATCACCGTTCGGAAACTGTCCTAAACACGTTCGGCTCTGGTGAGCGAGCGGGCGGCGTGGAAGCATGGGGCCATGCGCATCCTTGTGACCAACGACGACGGCGTTGCATCCGCGGGTCTAGCGGTTCTCGCCCAGGCCGCCCTGGACCGCGGGCACCGGGTCAAGGTAGCCGCGCCCGCCGAGGAGTACTCGGGTGCCAGTGCATCCTTGTCCGGGGAGGAGGTCGACGGCAAGATCGCGCTCGTTGACGCTCATCCGCCCAACATGCCCGCGGGCGTCGAGTGTGTGGGGGTGAAAGCGGCACCGGCCCTGATCGCGTTTCTGGCCGCCTACGGCGCGTTCGGCGAGGTGCCGGACATGGTGCTCTCGGGCGTGAACCTGGGCGCGAACACCGGTAAAGCTACATTGCATTCGGGCACGGTGGGCGCTGCCTTGACGGCGGCGTCGCACGGAATTCCGGGAATCGCGGTCTCGATCACGTCCGGCAAACCGCAGCACTGGGAGACGGCGCTGCTGGTCACCAAGTTCGCGCTGGAACGGTGGGAATCGCGCGCATTCGACGGCAGGATCTTGAACATCAATGTTCCCGACGTCGCTCCCGACCGGCTTCGCGGTCTCAAGCCTGCCGATCTGGCCTCCTTCGGTGCGGTGCAGGCGCAGATCCACCGCGGCGACGACACGCACATTGCCGTTACCTACAGCGCCGAGACCGGGCGGGAAGAACCGGACAGCGACCACTACTTGTTGACTCACGGCTGGGCCACGGCCACCCTGCTGCGGGCACCGGTGAACGATACGAACGCGCAATTGCGCACCATTGGTTTGGATGAGTTGGGGATCACCCCGCCCGCCACGTCGGGTGCCGCGGCCTCGCAGGAGGACATCGCCGTGGATGCCGCCACGGTGATGCGGAAAACCTAGCGACCCTCGCGGCGGGCATGGGTTGTGTAGATGACCGTCATTCCCCTCAGCGGGGGTCGATTGGAGTAACGTCCCGGCGCGTGTCTCGATGACGGTGGCCGCTTCGAGCAGCGTTTCCTCGTCGAAACGCCGCCCGAGCAACTGCACCCCCGTCGGCAGGCCGCTGGCAACCCCGGTGGGCACCGACATGGCCGGGAAACCGAGGACGGGGATCGCCATCATCGATGCCTGCGCGGCCATGAGCCGGCGCATGCTCTCGACACTGGCGATGTCCGCGTCCTGCTCGAAGGCCTGCTCGGACGACACCGGCATGACGATGAGCGGGTAGGACTCGAGGATCTCCCCGAGCTGGCGGATCAGCGTGCCCCGCCGGGCGTAACCGGTGATGAACTGCTCAAGCGTCGGTTTTTCCCCCCACCACTCGGCGGCCACGGCGTAGTAATGCTCCGCGGCCTTCTGCATGCCCTGGTCCCCGACCTCATTGACCATCGGCATGGCCAGGCGGAACTCCTCCATGCAGAGCAGATACCACAGCCGGTAGGCCTCAACCAGAACTGGCAGCTCGATCTCCTCCACCACGTAGCCCACATCGCGCAGATAGTCGGCTGCCTGGTCCAGAGAAGCATTCACCTCCGCGGTGGGGGCGGCAACACCGAGGTCCCGGACGAGCCCCACCCGCAGGGGCCGGGCGGGGCGGACGGCAGCACGGGCACCGGGGACGAACGCGGGGTCGCGGTGACTGAAGTCATTGAGCGCCCTCATCGTCAGCCGGATGTCGGCGACACTGCGGGCCAGCGGGCCCTGAACGAGCATGGTCTGCACGGACAGTGACGCGTCGACGTCGTCAGGGTGGTAGGTCTGGGCCACCCTCCCGACGGTGGGCCGCAAGCCCACCACGCCGCAGGCGTAGGCGGGGTAACGCACCGACCCACCGATGTCATTGCCGCCGGCAATCGGCACCATCCCGGAGGCCACGGCCGAGCTCGCCCCGCCGCTGGACCCGCCCGGGGTGCGGGAGGAGTCCCACGGGTTGAGGGTGCGCCCGTGCAGGTCGTTGTTGGTGAACCAGCGATAGGCGAAGGCCGGGGAATTACTCCGGCCCATCAGCACGGCCCCGGCACGACGCAGGCTCGCCACATGAGGGCTGTCCTTGTTGGCCATGGCGTCCTGGAAGGCGGACACGCCCTGGGTCGTGGCGTAACCGGCCTGGTCGGAATTCACCTTGATCGACACCGGCACACCATGGAGAGGGCCGAGCTCTTCACCGGCGGAACGCCGGCGGTCTGCCTCATCAGCCAGGGACAGTGCCTCTTCGGGCCGCACCTCCACCAGAGCATTGAGCTGCGGGTTGACCTCGTCAATCCGCCCCAGGCAGCTCTCCACGACCTCGCGACTGGAGACCAGCCCCCCGGCCACGGCCTGAGCCATCTCGGTCGCACTCCAGCGCCACAGTTGATCGGTGGAGTCAGCGCCGGGCTCCGACATGGTCGGTGTGGGATCGGTTGTCGTCATCGTGGATCTCCTATGACCTGGTGTTTAGTGCCGAGGCATGAATGATTCCCTGTACCGGCCGACACCAACCGGTGGGTATGGCACCAGGAACCACTGCTTGCTGGGCAAATGGACGCGCGCTCTGTGAGGCACATCACTTCACTGCTGAAGATCTAGTCAGTAAAGCAGTTGCCACATGGCCAGATCAATAGCTCAATGAGACAGTAAGACACTGGATTCAGTACTTACCATGAATCAATGTGTCGACCACGTTCATATCCCGAGGCGCGGCTGCTTCGGCCTCGGCTAAAAATCACGCGCAACAATGCGAAAGCCTCGCCGGGTCCGGTGCCATCAAGTCTGACCTCGGTTTCCCGGGGATCATCGCCTTGCTGTCGGTGGCCGAGAATCTGAAAACAAGCCAGCCCGTAGTGGGTGGAACCAGGTGCCGTTTCTTACCCGCCGGTCGTCTGGCGGGGAGCTTCAGTTCGGTCTGTCTCCGTGGTGCTTCCGGGCTCACGGGGCGAGCCGTATCCCACGGAGGTGCCGTCGGTGATCTCGACCTCGTCCTCCCACGGCACCCGATAGCGTTCGGCGGCGAGGTCGGTCATGTAGGTGTACGGGCAGTCCCGGGCCCCGCCGCGCACGGCGACGTATCCGCGATGCCCCAACTGGTAGATGTTGTTCTCCACACCCCAGCTCCTGCGGGCCTGTTCGGCGCGGGCCGGGATCACCTCGCCGGTCACCACACGATCCGGTGAGTTGTCCCCGTGCTCCAGGACGGCGCCGTCGACGTCGCAGATCATGGCCTCGCCGATGGACCAGATACCGGTCGCGTCCGCCCCGGTCAGGGCGACCGAAGCAGTGTAAGCCACGTTGGTGAAGGGATTGACCTGGTTCGTGATCCGCCACGCGTGGCGTATGGGGTCGGTGTAGCCGGCCGTGCGCAGGATGACGTTGGCACCCTTGTAAGCCGCCTCCCGAGCCATCTCCGGCAGCATCCCGTCGTGGCAGATGATCAGGGCCAGCTTGGACCCGGCAGGCCCATCGCACACGGGGATGCCGAGGTCCCCGGGTTCCCAGGGCTCCAACGGCACCATCGGGTGCATCTTCCGGTAGTACAGAACAATCTCGCCAGCGGCATCGACGATGATGCCGCTGTTGTAAGGAGCACCGTTGGGGCTGCGTTCCATGAGTGAAAAACATCCCCAGACGGAACTATCGGCGCATGCGCCGCGCAGGATTTCCACCTCCGGGCCGTCCAGGTCGCAGAGCATTTCATCCCGAGCCCAGACCTTGGGGTTCAACCCGTTGAGGCTGTACTCGGGGAAGACCACCAGGTCCATCGTAGGTAGGCCGGCCTTGGCGCCCTTCACCATGCCGGCGATCCTCTCGGCAGTCACGCACCATCCGATGGGCCAGCCTGACCCATCTGAACTTATGAGCGAAATGCACCCTCAGCACCGTGGGAAGAGACAGCACCTAGGCTTTATTGCATGGGCACACACCTGCGGCGATCTATCTACTGGTCTAACCGCTGACGAAAACTCAGAGGCGCAGCTCTAGACGCCCATGGTCTCTATACGCGAGCGTAGTAGTGGAACCCCCGGACCCTCCAGCTGATCCAGATACACCGCCCGGCCGGCCATGGTCATGTCCAGTGCAAGTAAAGAACCGCTGACCATTGGCCCGGCGCCCACGACAAACGGCCCGTCGGCGGCTCGTAAACACAACCCCTTCACCAACCGGTGGCTGTTGACCGCGAAGTCCCGTGAGGCGAAGAACTCCGCCACCGGGATCAATGCCTCCGCACTCGGTGTCCGCGAGAGCCTCAAGGGCTGCCGAATGTCCTGCGAATGCACGACCACCTCACCGAGATACGCGGGAACGTGCCCGGAGGGCGAGGTAGTGCTGTCGATAATCTGGCGGAAACGGCCGAGCGTCTCTTCCGGGGTCCGCCCTCGAAACTCCGCCACGCGCCGCTGGTTATGCATATCCACTCGGAATCGGGCGCCGATCATGCTGCGCAGCCAACGTAATTGGTTCATGCTGGCCGCTGCGATCAGGTGAGCAACGACGTCCTCGACGTTCCACTTTCCGCACAGAGTGCTGTGTCGCCATTGCTCGGGAGTCAGCGTTGCGAGGTCATCGGCCAGCGCCGCACGCTCGGCGTGCATCAGCGCCCACAGGTGATCATTTTGGGATGTGGCCATGGAGATTGAGCCTTTCGCCGTTGAGAAGAGTCAAACCCAGACAGGTGTTTCCCGCAAGAGGGCTAACACCCAAGGCTTACAGCGCCCGCACCGCCGGAATCGCATACCACCGAGCCAGGGGAGCGAGGTCCGCAACGTCTTCCACGCCGTCCACTGGCTGCCAGCGCAACTCGGCAATCTCACGTGCCGGCACGGGTGTCTCGGCCAGTAGATTCAGCCCCAGGAACACATGACTGTGCAACCCATGGCCGGGTTCGTTGGCGGCATCGGTCATCCATTCACCCACGGGAACCAAATCTTCCGGGGCCAGAATCAGGCCCAGTTCCTCTTCCACCTCGCGGATCGCGGTATCCAGGGGAGTCTCACCCGCCTCGGGTTTGCCACCGGGGAACATGAACATCCCGGTGTTGCGTTTGCGCACGGTCAGTACATCACCGTTCGCGCGGCGCAGCACCACACCGGTCACCTTGATGATGGGACGATCGGCTGCGAGGTCGCGAGCGGCGTCGTCGGGCGTAACCGATGGCGTACGCAACCGGTCAATGGCAGGGTTGGATTCAGACACCCGACCATTTTAGGGAGACACCGTGACCAGCACGCTCGGGGCCCTCACCGTTCCGTTGATCCAGGCCCCCATGGCGGGCGGGCCGTCCACCGCGGCGCTCGCCGTCGCGGTGTCTCAGGCCGGCGGACTGGGCATGCTGGCCGCGGGCTATAAGACGGTCGAGGCGATGGCCGCCGAGATCGACGACGTCCGCGCCGGCACCTTGATCTTCGGCGTGAACGTGTTCGTCCCCGAGGCGGACCCCTCCGATCCCGGGGCGCTCGCCGCATACGCCGCAGCGCTCGCCCCCATGGCAGCGGAACTCGGGGTGGCGGCGCCGGAGCCGGGCCCGTTCAACGACGACCACTACGCCGCCAAGCTCGATTACCTCGTGGCCAACCCGGTCCCGCTCGTTTCGTTCACGTTCGGTCTGCCCACCGCCGACGACGTCGCTCGGTTGCGCTCCGTGGGCACCGAGATAGTCCTCAACGCCACGGATCCGGAGGAGATCAGCGCCGCGGACGCCCTGAACCCGGACGCGATCGTGGTGCAGGGGATCGAAGCGGGAGGCCACCGAGCCACCCACGGGCAGGCAAAGGAACCGGCCGAAAACACCACGCATGAACTGGTGAGCTCGGCGCGTGAGTACACGGACAAGCCCGTGATCGCGGCCGGCGGGGTGAGCAGTGCCGCTGTTGCTCGGAACCTTATGGACGCCGGCGCTTCTTTCGTGCAAGTGGGCACGTTGTTCCTCACGGTGGATGAGGCCGGAACCAAGGAAGCGCACATGGATGCCCTGGTGAGCGGTCAGTACCGGGACACCGTGGTCACCCGGGCGTTCTCGGGTCGTGCGGCGCGGGCGCTGAGCAACCGGTTCACCGAACGGATGACCGCGAACCAAGTGGCCGGTTATCCGCAGGTGCATTACATGACGGCCCCGTTGCGAGCGGCGTCGGCGGACAATCCGGAAGGCCTGAATTTGTGGGCGGGCACGGGATTCGCAGCCTGCCGGCAGCGACCGGCCGCGGAGATCGTGGCGGAGTTCCGGAGCCTGTAAATATTCCGTAGCGTGGGAGGGCCCGCCGATTCGTACGCGCACGAATCGGCGGGCCCTCGTTGTCGCCAAAGGAGATGGCTTACTTCGCGGTCAGCACGCCCTCGAAGAAGGAGCTCAGTTCGTCGGTGGCGTCCAGGGGGAGTACCGCGGCAACGTAGTGGTCCGGGCGGACCACCACCACGGCACCGTCACGGCTGATCTGACGCTCCTCGTAAATGTCCTCGTCCGGCAGCGTGGCGTAAACGCGCTCCCAGTAGTTCAGCTCCAGCGGGCCGATCTGCGGGCGGAAGGCCTGGGGTACCCGGGTGACATCCATCTCCGTGTACTGCTGCTGGTAGGTGACGTCCACGTCGAAGAGGGTGGCGGCGTCGTCGCCCTCGCGACGGTAGGCGACCAGCGGGGACTCGGGATCGTTCTGCAACCACTCGGCAAAGCGCGACGTCGCCGATTCCTCACCCGCTGCCGCGCGGTCTGCGTAGACGTGGATGCGCCAGCGGCCATCAGCCGTTGCCTGGTGGCCCTGGTGCAGAGGGTTGGCATCGCACACACGCATCACGCGGGCGGACTTGAAGCGCTTGCCCACGGGGTAGCCGGCGGCCAGGTCCTGGTGCTCGGCGCCCGCGGTGATCAGGGATGGCTGGTACTCGGTCATGAACCCGGCCGGGAACTCGGACGTCTTGACGTAGAAATCCTCCAGGTAGGAGGGGTCCGGCAACTTGTCCTGCGGGGTGGCCATCAGCGTGGACCACTCGCGATCGAAGTCGATCAGGTTCTTGGCGATCACCTGACGTTCCTCGGAGTAAGTGTCCAGCAACGACTCGCTGGCGCGCCCGGACAGCACGGCGCCCAGCTTCCACCCCAGGTTCCAACCATCCTGCATGGACACGTTCATGCCCTGGCCGGCCTTGGCGGAGTGCGTGTGGCAGGCATCGCCGGCGATGAACACGCGGGGTACGCGAGTGCCGCGGTCCTCGGTGTCGACGTCGTCGAAATGGTCCGTCAGTCGGTGGCCCACCTCGTAGACCGAAGACCACGCCACGGACTTCACATCCACGCTGTAGGGGTTGATGATTTGGTTGGCGCGCCTGATGATCTCCTCGACCGGGGTTTGGCGCACCTTGCGGTTGTCGTCCGCGGCCACTTCGCCCAAGTCCACGTACATGCGGAACAAGAAACCGCCCTCGCGGGGGATCAAAAGGATTGAGCCGTTGCGGGAGTTGATCGCGCACTTGGTGCGGATATCCGGGAAGTCTGTGTTGGCCAGAACGTCCATCACGCCCCATGCGTGGTTGGCGCCCTTGCCCTCGAGCTTGCGACCGATGGCCTTGCGCACACCCGAGCCGGCGCCGTCGCAACCAAAGACGTGCTTGGCGCGAATGGTGCGCTCTTCGCCCTCGCGCTCGCCGGCGACGTAGCGGACCGTGACGGACACGGGGTACTCCGCATCCTGATCGACCTGCAGGCCGCCGAACTCGATACCGTAGTTGGGTTTGATCTTGGCGGGCCCGTCAGCGGCGGCTTCCAAGAAGTAGTCGAGCACGCGTGCCTGGTTCACGATCAGGTGCGGGAATTCGGAGACGCCGTACGGGTCATCCGCGGGACGACCCGTGCGCACGATGTTCTCCGGATTTTCGGGATCCGGGTTCCAGAAGCACATCTCGGTCAGGTGGAAGGCCTCCTGGGTGATGCGCTCGGCGAAACCGAAGGACTGGAACGTCTCCACGCTGCGGGCCTGGATACCGTCCGCCTGACCGATCTGCAGGCGACCGGGGCGGCGCTCAATGATGCGCGTATTCACGTTGGGGTACTGGGTCAACTGGGCTGCGGCGATCACGCCGGCGGGGCCGGTGCCAACGATCAGGACGTCCATTTCATCGGGGAGGTCTTCGGGACGGTCGATTCCGT
The DNA here is from genome assembly GCF_039544365.1 of Kocuria gwangalliensis. NCBI lineage: Bacteria > Bacillati > Actinomycetota > Actinomycetes > Micrococcales > Micrococcaceae > Kocuria > Kocuria gwangalliensis. The sequence continues at coordinate 36,846 of NZ_BAABLN010000070.1, forward strand.
AGCCCTGGGGCGTTGCAATCCGCGGGTCCTCGGAAACATATCCGTACTGGTGAAACTGCATGCCTTGCTCCTCGAGGTACGTGACGGCGCGCGTCGCTGCGTGCGGCTCTGCTGGTTGAAGTTCAGGTGAGGGGACCCGGCTGGATGTGGCCGGCGTCTCAGGAATGCACACTAAGTCGCATCCGAATCGTGATCCACGTTACTACAAACTAGTACATGAGTGTAATAGTTTTTCGGACTGTTTCTGTGGGTCTGCTCAGCGGGCGGGCTGATGTGCGTTTGGCTGTGGGTCTCGACGAAGTGGCGTTCAGGGCCGTTCGTCAGCCGGATCGGTGGTGGTGGGCAGCCCGGCTTCCACCCATGCGTCGTAGCCACCAACCATGTCGGTGGCGCGGGAGAGCCCCAGCTGGCGGAGGTTCCATGCGGCCAGGGACGACGAGTAGCCATGGCGGCAGAACTGAATCGCCCCGGGTTTAATGGAGACATCGTTAACCCGGAAGGATGGGCGGCATGGTCGCACCACGGAAGTACCCCGACGAG
>NZ_BAABLN010000071.1:0-97348 GCF_039544365.1 Kocuria gwangalliensis
GCTCGTCGGGGTACTTCCGTGGTGCGACCATGCCGCCCATCCTTCCGGGTTAACGATGTCTCCATTAAACCCGGGGCGATTCAAGGATCCACCCGAGTACCGAGTTGGTGTTGGCCGCCTGCAGCAGAGCCACGGCAAAAATGATCACCAGGACAGCCAGCCCAATGATGGTGCCCCAGAAAGCACCGCGAGTGCGCTTGGCGGTCTGCGGGTCTACCGTGAACTGGGCTTGTGATGATCCAATCGGCTGCATGAGCCATATTGTCTCAAAGACCACCCCCGCGCACGAATCGAACGGTGGCGCGTACCCGTTCGTCTCAGCCACCGACCCGGCCGTGGTCTCCGCAGCGATTATGGGGTATCAAGGATCGAGTGAGCAGCTCCCACCCGACCCCAGCGCCCCCGCCCTTGACCCCGCACGAGCGCAGCAAGATCCTGTGGGTGCTCCTGGTCCCCCTGTTCATGGCGCTGGTCAGTGTGTCCATCGTGAACGTTGCGCTACCCGCGATCCAAGCCGATCTGCACGCCAGTTCGTCCGCGCTGCAGTGGGTTCTCACGGGTTTTGCGCTGGCCTTCGGCGTGCTGCTTGTCGCGAGTGGCCGCGCCGGTGACATCTTTGGCCGCCGCAAGCTCTTCATGGCGGGAATCGTGGTGTTCACCCTGGCGTCTCTGGTGTGCGGGCTGGCGCCCAACACCACCGTGCTCAATATTGGGCGGGTGGCTCAGGGGTTGGGTTCCGGGTTGATCAATCCGCAGAGCGTGGGGATGATCCAGCAGTACTTCCGCGGCCCCGCCCGCGCCAAGGCCTTCGGGATGCTCGGTGCGGTGGTGGGCGTTGCGGTAGCCATTGGCCCCGCATTCGGTGGATTCCTGATCGGTGCCCTCGGAGACGGCCCCGGCTGGCGGGCCACTTTCCTCATCAACGTGCCCACGGCCGCAGTGGCCCTGGTGTTGGCCGCACTGTGGCTGCCGCGACAGAACCGTAAGCCTGGCCGGGTGGACATGGACCCCGTGGGAGTCGTCTTGTTCGGTCTGGGGATCCTCGCCTTGCTGTTCCCGTTCGTGGAATCCCGGCTTGGTCCGCTCGTCTGGCTGTCCTTGCTGTTGGGCGCCCTCCTGTTGTTCCTCTGGACCCGGTGGGAGGCGCGCTACAAGGCCCGCGGCCGCGAGCCCATGGTGGATCTGGACCTGTTCCGGATCGCCAGTTTCAGCTACGGCACCGCTCTGATCACCGTGTACTTCCTGGGCATGACCAGTGTGTGGGTGGTGCTGGCCATGTATGTGCAACAGGGGCTGGGCCGCACCGCATTCGAGGCCGGCATGTTGAGCCTGCCCGCGGCTCTGATGTCCGCGGTGGTGGCACCGCTGGCCGGGCGTGGCGTGCTCCGCTACGGCCGTCGAGTCATCCTGGCCGGTATTGCCTGCGCTGTCACGGGGTTGCTGACGACCATTGGCGTGCTCTACGGCGTGGTGCACTTCGACTGGAACATTGCCTGGCTGTATCTCACGCTCGTCCTGGTGGGCGTGGGCCAGGGTTCCGTGATGCCGCCCAATCAGACTCTGAGCTTTTCGGAGGTGCCCCTCAGATTCGCCGGCGCCGCCGGTGGCGTGATGCAGACCGGGCAGCGCGTGGGCACCGCGGTCGGCACCGCCGTGATCACCGCCGTGGCCTTCGGCGTGCTCGCCCGTTCGGACTGGGACACGGCCTTCACCACGAGTTTCCTGGCCATCGTGGGGGTCCTGGTGGTCGCATTCGTGATCGCGTTGGTGGACCACAAGCGCCCCAAACCACCCGGAACCACCACGGACCCCGTCCAGCAGATCCCCACCGAATAGCAAGACCGACGCCGCGCTGCCCGGGTGGGCGGCGCGGCGTCGTCGTTGCGTGTGGGCGGGACTGCGCTACGTGAGGATGCCCTCGGCTCGTTCGCAGGACTCGACCACGTTGACCAGCAGCATGGCGCGGGTCATCGGTCCCACTCCCCCGGGGTTGGGGGAAAGCCACGAGGCCTTCTGCGCAGCGGCGGGATCAATGTCACCGGTCAGCTTCTTCTTACCGGTCTCGGGGTCCTCGACGCGCGAGACCCCCACGTCCAGGAGCACCGCGCCGTCCTTGATCTGCTCGGCCCGGATCATGTGCGGGCGGCCGGCTGCGGCCACCACCACGTCCGCCTGGGCCAACAGCTCACCCAGGTTCTGCGTGCCGGTGTGCGCCAAAGTCACCGTCGCGTTGATCTCGCGGCGGGTCAGGAGCAGGCCGATCGGGCGGCCCACGGTCACACCGCGCCCCACGACCACCACGTGTTTGCCCTTGAGCTCCACGCCGTGGCGTTCGAGCAGTTCGACAATACCGGCGGGGGTGCACGGCAAGGGTGAGGTCATGGGCTCGTTGACGTTGAGCACCAGACGCCCCAGGTTGGTGGGGTGGAGCCCATCCGCGTCCTTGGCCGGATCAACGCGTTCGAGAATCGCGTTCGTGTTGATGTGCTCCGGCAGCGGCAACTGCACGATGTACCCGGTGCACGCGGGGTCCTCGTTCAGCTCGTCAATGACCTTCTCGAGATCGGCCTGCGAGACGTCCGCGGGCAGTTCCTTGCGGATCGAGGAAATCCCCACCTGCTCGCAGTCGCGATGCTTGCCCGTCACGTAGGAGTGCGACGCCGGGTCGTCACCGACCAGCACGGTAGCCAGTCCCGGGACGCGTCCCCTGTCGGTCAGCACCTTCACTCGGTCGGCGAGTTCGGACTTGATGGCGGTGGCGGTGGCCCGCCCGTCCAGGATCCGTGCGGTCACACTCACCATTCCTCGAGGCCGGGGTACAGCGGGAACTGCTCGGCCAACGCGTCCACGCGGGCGCGCAGTGCATCGATGTCCGCGCCGGGCTTGAGGGCGCTGGCAATGATGTCAGCGACCTCCTCGAATTCCCGGGCACCGAATCCGCGGGTGGCCAGCGCGGGGGTGCCGATGCGCAGACCCGACGTGGTCATGGGCGGGCGGGGATCCCACGGAACGGCGTTGCGGTTCACGGTGATGCCGGCCTGGTGCAACAGGTCCTCGGCCTGCTTACCGTCCAACTCGGAGTTGCGCAGATCCACGATGACCAGGTGCACGTCCGTGCCGCCGGTCAGCACGGACACCCCGTGCTCGGCGACATCGGAGGCGTTCAGGCGCTCGGCCAGGATCTGGGCGCCCTCAATGGTGCGGCGCTGGCGCTCGGCGAAGTCCTCGGTCGCGGCGATCTTGAACGCCACAGCCTTGCCGGCGATCGCGTGCATGAGCGGCCCGCCCTGCTGGCCCGGGAACACGGCGGAGTCGATCTTCTTCTTGAACTCCTCGGTGGACAGGATCACGCCGGAACGAGGACCCGCCAGGGTCTTGTGCACGGTGGAGGTGGTCACGTGGGCGTGGGGCACGGGGTTGGGGTGCAGTCCCGCGGCCACCAGACCGGCGAAGTGTGCCATGTCGACCCACAGCTTGGCGTCCACCTCGTCCGCGATGGCACGGAAGGCTTCGAAGTCCAACTGCCGCGAGTACGCGGACCAGCCGGCCACGATGACCTTGGGGCGGGCCTCGAGTGCTGTTTCGCGCACCTTGTCCATGTCGATGCGGTAGCTGTCCGGATCCACCTCGTACGCGGCAATGTTGTAGAGCTTGCCGGACACGTTGATCTTCATTCCGTGGGTCAGGTGACCACCGTGTGCCAGGGACAGTCCCATCAAGGTGTCGCCGGGCTGCATGAGCGCAGCCATCACGGCGGTGTTGGCCTGGGCACCCGAGTGCGGCTGCACGTTGGCGTGCTCGGCGCCGAACAACTGGGTGGCGCGATCGCGAGCCAGATTCTCCACCACGTCCACGAATTCACAACCGCCGTAATAGCGGCGGCCCGGATAACCCTCGGCGTACTTGTTGGTGAGCACGGAGCCCTGCGCCTCGAGGACCGCGCGCGGTGCGAAATTCTCGGAGGCGATCATTTCCAACGTGGAGCGTTGCCGCCCCAATTCTTGCTCGATGGCCCGTGATACGTCCGGGTCCACCTCCGACAGTGGCTGATTGGTGACTGACTGTCCCAGGGATTCCGTCATGCTCCACCTTCTTTTGGCGCGGGAGGGGTCGCGTCCAGCATAGCGCCGAGGTCCGTTCGCATTGAGTGCGGTGCACATGTGTGTAAGAAACCACGTTATACCCACTGGTACCTATCGCGGGATGCTCGTATACTTGAGAGGTTGCCTAGCACGCCGACGTGAGGAGCACACTGTTTGCGGGCTACTTTTTATTTAACCGTGACGAGTGTTTCCTTAACACGTTCCTGACCCCCAATTCATCAGCTCGGATCGACTCCGATCCGTCAAGGAGACACTGCGCTGTGAACGTTCTGCCCACCGCCCCGTTCACCGCTTCCATGCCCCGGATCACGGAGGACCACGCTCCTTCGGCCCCGGTGGATGTGCTGCGGACCCGCTACTCAGCCGTCATCTTCGACATGGACGGTGTGGTCACGGACACGGCCAGCGTGCACGCCCGCGCGTGGCAACAACTCTTTGACGCCGTTTTGCTAGATGAGCGCCTCCAGCCGGCGGAACCCGGCGGCCAGATCGACCGCTCTGCCTTTGACGTCCTGGGTGAATACCGTACCTACGTGGACGGACGACGCCGCGAGGACGGCGTTCGTGCGCTGCTCGCGGCCCGCGGTGCCATGCTGCCCGAGGCCCGCAATGCCGAGGAACCCCAGGCCGGTGACTGGACCGTGCAGGGGCAAGCCGCCACCAAGGACGGTTTCTTCCATGCCGAGCTCAAGGAGCACGGTGTCCGGGTGTTCCCGCGCACCGTTAAGCTCATCGAACGCCTGCAGACCGCCGGGGTCCCCGTGGGTCTGGTCACCGCCAGCCGCAACAGCGGCGTGGTCCTCGCCGCGGCGGGTCTGTCGGAGATCTTCGATGAGATCGTGGACGGCAACATGGCCGCCCAGCAGAACCTTCCCGGCAAGCCGGCACCTGACACGTTCCTGGAATGCGCCCGTCTGTTGAACGTCCCGGCGGAAAACTCCGTGGTCGTCGAAGATGCCGCGGCCGGAGTACAGGCCGGTGTGGCCGGTGGCTTCGGATTGGTCGTGGGCATCAACCGTGACAGCGCCCGCGATCGGCTCTACCGCGCAGGCGCCCACGTGGTGCTCAACGATGTCGGCGAACTCGACCTCGGTGCACTGCGTGATGATCCGTGGACCCTCGCATTCGAAGGCTTCGACCCCGCGAACGAGCCCCGTCGCGAGGCCCTGTTGACCCTGGCCAACGGCTATATGGGTGTCCGCGGGGCCGCCAGTGAATTTCCCGCGAACGACGTCCACTACCCCGGCACCTACCTGGCCGGTGTGTTCAATCGGGTGCAGAGCAACCTCAACGGCCGTGACGCGGAGCACGAGTCCATGGTCAACACCCCCAACTGGTTGCACCTGGACCTGCGCTTCGCGGAGGGTGAATGGTGGTCCGAGGGCGGCATGCGCCCCTCCAAGGAACACGTGGCCCTGGACCTGAGGCGCGGTCTGTTGACCCGTACGCTGACGCTCAGCGATCACGAGCCCAGCCCCGACGGCACGACTCGCAGCCTCGATGTGGTGCAGCGGCGACTCGTGTCCCTGCGCTACCGCCACCTGGGTGCGCAGGAAACCACGCTGATCCCCCGGAATTTCTCCGGCCGGCTCCACGTGCGAACCGGTATTGATCCCACCGTGACCAACAGTGGCGTGGCCGAGTACAAGGAACTCAACGCCCACCACCTGATGTTGCTCGAATCCACCACCCTGCCGGACGAGCACGAAACCTTGCTCTCCCTGGTGCGCACGACCCAGTCGAAGATCGAGATTGCCATGGCTCAGCGCACCCGGGTCGAGAGCGACGTCCCGAGTAGCGAACGCCGAGAGGTGCGTCCCGGTGGCATTGAATTTCGCCGCCACCTGCTCCAAGTCTCCGCGGACCGGCCCGTGGTCATCGACAGCACCACGGCCGTGGTGACCAGCCGCGACGCCGCCATCAGCTCCCCCCGCGGAGGCGCGCTGTGCGAGCTGGACCGCAACCCCTTCGGTGTGCGCAAACTGCTGGCCTCGCATGAAATCGAGTGGGCCAGGTTGTGGGACCGCTACGAGGTCACCCTGGACGCCGCTGAGGACACGGCCGAATCCCGCGGCACCCAGCTGGCCGTGCGCGCCCACCTGTTCCACACCGCCCAGACCCTGGCACCCCATTTGTTATTACGCGATGCGGGTGTCCCGGCGCGCGGTTTGCACGGCGAGGGGTACCGCGGCCACATCTTCTGGGACGAGTTGTTCATCCTCCCCGTGGTGAACATGCGTCACCCCCACGTGACCCGGTCGCTGTTGTCCTACCGGTGGCGGCGACTGGCTATGGCACGCCACCGCGCCCAGGAGTTCGGCTTGTACGGCACGGCGTTCCCGTGGCAGTCCGGCTCCGACGGCAGCGAGGAAACCCCGCCGGAGCTCTACAACCACCATTCCCGCCGCTGGCTGCCGGACAACTCCTGGCGTCAGTTCCACGTTGGCCTTGCCATTGCGTACAACGCGTGGGTGTACTACGAGTCCACCGGTGACATCGACTGGCTCTCCGGCCACGGATCCGAATTGATCATTGGCATCACCCGCTTGTTCGCTTCCCTGGCCGAGTACGACTCCCACGACGGCAAGTACCACATTGCCGGTGTGATGGGTCCGGACGAATACCACGACGGCCCCGCCGGCCAGCATGGCGGCGGCCTCAAGGACAACGCCTACACCAACGTGTTGGCCTCGTGGTTGTTCCGGCACTCGGCCCACATCTTCAACGACATGGTCGAGCACCAGCGCGAGGAACTCGAATCCCGCTTCGAGATCTCCAGCCAGGAGGTGCAGACCTGGTTGAACATGGCCAAGAACATGTACGTTCCGTTCAATGCCGACGGCACGATTTCGCAGTTCGAGGGCTACGACGGGTTGGCCGAGCTGGACTGGGATTTCTATCGCACCAAGTACCACAACATCGGCCGGTTGGACCTGCTGTTGGAGAACGAGGGCGACCTCACCAACAACTACAAGCTGACCAAGCAGGCGGACACCATCATGCTGGTGTACCTACTCGGCCCCGAAGGTGTCATCGAAGAGCTCGCACGCATGGGGTACACGATCGATCACGACACCGTTCAGCGCACGGTCGATCACTACATTGCCCGATCGTCCAACGGATCGTCCCTGTCCCGCGTGGTCAACGCCGCGGTTCTGGCTTGGCTGGACCCGGATCGTTCCTGGGGCTCGTTCCAGGACGCGCTCATGGTCGACCTGGACGACACTCAGGGCGGCACCACCGGCGAGGGCATTCACCTGGGTGCCATGGCGGGTTCCGTGGACGTGATCACCCGCGCCTACGCCGGGTTGCGCGTGCGCGGGGACTGGTTGGAGTTCCGCCCCACGCTGCCCCGGGAGTTGCAGGCCGTGGATTTCACGGTGCTCTACCGCGGACAGGTCATCGAGGTCTCCATCGACCAGGACATCCTGGAGCTGGAGGGCACCTCGTCCAAGGCGGATCCCGTGACCATTCACGTGAACGGCGCGGAGTACGTGCTCAAGGGTGGCCAGAAGATCTCCGTGTCCTTGAAACACCGTGCGTCCCGGCGACCCGAAAAGGCCCTGGCCCGGCTCCGCCGCCAGTCCGTGTCGGGTGATAACGACAACGACTGATCCGGTGTGCGCCGGCGGATAAAGTTTGGTCCATGACACACAGTGAACCCGCCGGTGCGGTATCGCACATCCTTCTCCCCTACAACGGCCATGAGCCGCAGATCGCCCGGACCGCATTCATTGCGCCCAACGCCACCCTGATCGGTGACGTGGAGATCGGCGAGGGAGCGGGTGTTTTCTACGGTGCCGTGGTGCGCGGTGACCGTTCTCCGTTGCGCCTGGGCGCGGATTCGAATCTCCAGGACAATGTGTCCGTCCATTCCGATCCCGGTCATCCTTGCACCATTGGCGAACGCGTGAGCGTTGGCCACGGCGCCGTGGTCCACGGGTGCACCCTGGAGGACGAAGTGCTCGTGGGGATGAACGCCACGGTGCTCAACGGCGCGGTGGTCGGTACCAGCAGTCTCATTGCGGCCGGTGCCGTGGTGCTGGAAGGCACGCGGGTGCCCCCGGGTTCATTGGTCGCCGGTGTTCCCGGGAGGGTCCGCCGGGAACTCACCGCCGAGGAGCGCTCGGCCGTGCGTGAGAACGCCGAACACTACATCGAGCTGTCCCGGGAACACCGCGCGATCAACGGTCAGCAGTAACCCGCATACCAGGAGCCTTGGAGGTCCGGCGGGCTCGGGCGAGCCGACTGCTCAGCTGACAACCTGTGCCTCAGTGGAAGAAGTGGCGCGCCCCGGTGAAGTACATGGTCACACCGGCCGCCTGCGCCGCGGCAACAACCTCTTCGTCGCGGATGGATCCGCCCGGCTGGACCACCGCGCGCACCTCGGCGTCCAACAGCACCTGCAGGCCGTCCGCGAACGGGAAGAACGCGTCCGACGCCGCCACGGCGCCGCGGGCGCGCTGGGTGCCGTCCTCGGCGAGCGCGTTGGCGCGTTCGACGGCCAGTTTGCAGGAGTCCACGCGATTGACCTGGCCCATACCGATACCCACGGACGCCCCGTGATCGGCCAGCAGAATGGCGTTGGACTTCACCGCGCGCAGCGACCGCCACGCGAAGTCGAGGTCGGCCAGGGTCTGCTCGTCGGCGGGTTCACCGGCGGCCAGGGTCCAGTTGGCGGGGTCGTCACCGGGGGCGTCCAGGCGATCGGCCTGTTGGAAGAGGACTCCGCCGGACACGGCACGGTACTCCAGCGGGTCACGCCCGAAGCCCTCCGGGAGCTCGAGCAAGCGGATGTTCTTCTTGGCCTGCAGGATCTCCAGGGCTGCGGGTTCGAACTCCGGTGCCACGACGACCTCCGTGAAGATGCCCTTGAGGGTCTCGGCCATCTCTGCCGTCACGGTGCGGTTCGCGGCCACCACACCACCGTAGGCGGACAGGGGGTCGCACGCGTGAGCTTTGCGGTGGGCATCGGCAATGGGGTCCGCGGCGTTCGCCGATGCCACGGCCACACCGCACGGGTTGTTGTGCTTGACCACGGCCACGGCCGGCTGGTCGTAGTCGTAAGCGGCGCGCAGTGCGGCGTCGGCGTCCACAAAGTTGTTGTAGGACATGGCCTTGCCGTGCAGCTGCTCGGCCTGTGCGATTCCCGGCGAGGCGGCGTCGTCGACGTAGAGCGCGGCCTTCTGGTGGGGGTTCTCGCCGTAGCGCAGGGACGCGGCGCGCTGGAACGCGAGACCGGCGTAGGGCGGCCAGAAGTTCGCGTCCGTGTCGGTGTCGAATTGCTGGGCGGTCCACGTGGCCACAGCGGTGTCGTAGGCGGCCGTGTGTGCGAACGCGGTCGCGGCCAACTTGCGGCGAGCGGCGAGATCGTAACCGCCTCCCCGCGCGGCATCGACCACGTCCGAGTAACTTGCGGGGTCCACCACCACGGATACGGCCGCGTGGTTCTTGGCGGCGGCACGCACCATGGACGGGCCGCCGATGTCGATCTGCTCGACCACGTCGTCCTGAGCCGCACCCGAACGCACGGTGTCGACGAACGGGTAGAGGTTCACGACCACCAGGTCGAAGGGCTCGATCCCGAGCTCCGCCAACTGGTCGGTGTGCTCCTGCTTGCGGCGATCAGCCAAGATCCCGGCGTGCACCCGCGGGTGCAGGGTCTTGACGCGCCCGTCCAGGCATTCCTGGAACCCGGTGACCTCGGAGACCTCGGTGACGGGCACGCCCGCTTGGGAGATCCGCCGCGCCGTGGAACCGGTCGAGACGATACTCACCCCGGCCTCGTGCAGGCCGCGCGCAAGCTCCTCCAGACCGGTCTTGTCATACACGGAAATCAAGGCGCGCTTGAGGGGTACGCGGTCCAGCTGAATTGAATTCACAGAAACTCCAGGAGAGGTAGGGGTGGTGCCGGTGCCACAGAAAAGTCTACGACTGCTCTTCACCGGGTCGGTCAAAGGTAACCTCGCGGCTCAGCGTCGCCAGGGCATTCACGAGGAGACCGCGTTCGGCGGATTTGATGCGTTCATGCAGGGTTTCCTCGGTATCCTCCGGGGTGACCGGCACGGCCGCCTGGGCCAGGATCGGGCCGGCATCCACGTCGGCCACGACCTCGTGCACTGAGGCACCGGTGACCTTGACACCGAAGTTCAGGGCGTCCCGCACGGCGTGCGCGCCCGGGAACGACGGCAGGAGCGAGGGGTGCGTGTTGATGATCCTGCCGGCGAAACGCGCCACCAGGTGGGCGTCCACGATGCGCATGAATCCGGCGAACACCACGCGGTCCGGGTTGTAGCCGGCAATGGCGCGTTCCAGGCTCCGGTTCCACTGCTCCCGCTCCGGGTAGTTCGCCAGCGGCACCAGGAACGTGTCGATCCCGGCGGCTTCCGCGCGTTTCAGGCCGGCGCAGGGTTTGTCCGCGCCGACCGCCACGATGTCCACGTCCACGTCGCCCTTGTGCAGCGCATCAATGATTGCCTGCAAATTTGTACCGGAACCGGAAACCATGACCACGAGTCGCATACCGATCATGCTAACGATTTTCCGCGGTCCGCCCGGACCCGGCCGCTGCCTTACAGTGGAGATCATGCAAGATTCCGACAGCCCAGACACAGCACACGCGTCCTCCCGTTTGAGGCTTTCCGGTTTGGCAGCGGGACTCGCCCTGTTGTCCTCCGCCCTGGTGACCGGTCACGTGTGGTCCACGGCCGTGGGCGTGGTCATGGCGTTGGCCGCCGTTGTCCTGGGCATTGTGGTGCTGAGTACGTCCCGCACAATGCAGCCCCGGTTGTTCATCACGTTTCTGGCCATCCTGGCCATAGTGTGGGGCGCGTTCAATGCCTTTGGCGGCGGGGCGCGCTTGGCCGTGTGGCCGGCCTCGCAGGTCTACCAGGAGTGCGCCTCCTCTGCCCTGACGCTGTCCTCCACCAGCCACTGTCAGCGTCAGCTCACGGACAACATTTGGAATTACCTCTCCGGCACGGAGTTGGAGACCGGTCCGGGGGAATCATCGCCGGGGCCCACGCCGTCGGCATCGCCCACCGCGTGGGAGTCCCCCGCATCGGCCGAGTCTCCCGAATCCGCCCAGCCACTGTCGAACACGGCAACACCGGCGCCGTCCGCCGTGGTTGGCTCCGCTTCACCCGCCTCCTGAGCGGTCACCGCCGTCGACCCGTTCGCATCCCACGGAACGCGGTTCCGGTCGCCGCCGACGCCGCTCGAACCAGTTCCGGTCCGGGTCTCGTCGGTCCGGGGCCGGGACTGCGCCGGATTGTCGGTCTGCAACGGTTCCTGACTATCGGGCCGCGCGTCCGCCCCGGGGACTCGCAGCCGGGCGGCCTTTCGCTTGGCTGATTTCTTGGCCGCGCGCCTCTGCCGGGCTTCCGCCTTCCTGGCCTGCTTGGCTTCCACCTTGGCGGCCCGGGCAGCGCCGGAGACTTCCACGCCGTGGCGCCGCCGGTCTTCGGGATCAGAATCACCCTGGGGCGGCTCTTCCAGGGAACTGTTCCACGGGTTCTTCCGATAGCCCTCGCGTTCGAGCCACGGGCCCAGGATGTATCCGATCACACCGCCGGCAGTGATTTCGGCGCCGGTCCACAGGAACACGTGCCACGCATTGGGCCCGAGGTCCGTGAGCCTCCCCAGGCCCAGCGATCCGTGGGACAACCACGCGAGCAATGCCACGAGGCCCGCACCGATCGCGGCGATGAACGCAACGGTCAGCAGGGCCGACAGAATGAACGTGAACCACCGCATGGGCAACCTGATGGCCATCCAGTCGTCCAGGTGGTTCTCGCCCTCGCGCAGGAACCACCAGCCCGCGAGCACTCCGGCGAGGACCGGTAGCACCACCACGGCGGAGGCATAGACCCATGGATCACCCTCCGGCAGGGCTGCGAACGGCGGGAACTGCGGCAGCGCACCCAGTGAATTCTCGAACGGGGAGGCGAGTGCGCCCTCCCCGATCGAGAATCCGGCCCCGCTGACCCAAGCGGCAGCCCACACGACCATGTTGGGCAGGTAGCCGAACTGCAGTGCCGTGAGGGCGGTGTCACCGGCGGCGCCCGTGCCCAATTGCTGGTACACAGCAATGATCCGGTCCCAGTTCCACACCAGCGTTACCGCGGTGACCAGTGCACCCGCGGCGATCACGGCCACTGCGGACAGGAACCCCGCGCGTACCACTGCCCAGAGGTAGGAACCCGCCCACCTGGAGTACTGGCTGGTGCGCTGGATCCACGATGCGGCGTCGGCACCCAGGATCGCGGCGAGCGAGCGCGAAACGCTCCACCCGCCGACCAACGTCCCCAGGCCCGCGGGAATCAAGGGGAACACCGCCCCGGCCGGCACGCTGACCGACACGTGTTCGGTGCTACTCACGAGCGCCACGAGGGCACCGATCAGCGCGTAGCTGACCATGCCGGCGAAGAAGGGGATCAGGAACTGGCCGCGCCAGCACGCGCGGGCAATCCTCCTCCCCGCAATGACCGACAGTGCAAACGGTATGAGGGTGAGACCCAGGGGGACCAGGGTGAGAGTTCCACCCCCTGAGGACAGGTCGATGCCCTGGATCGCCGCCATGGTCAACGGCGTACAGTGCGCCACCAACCACACCTGACCCGCGAGCTGCAATCCACCCAGCACACCCAATGAATCGAAGCCACCGGCCAGCCACACCGCCGCCATCACCACCCCGGTGAGCAACAGGCTCACGGCCGCCACGGCCATGAGTTCAATCACTCCTTGCAACCAAAGGGGCATGGGGAATCCGCCCTCGCGGCCACCCTGGGGAGAGCCGGGCGAGGGCGGTGTAGTGGGTGAATCCCCGGGGTCACTGTTTCGGCGGCGCTGCGAGCGCTCGCGGACCCCGGGCAGGGTGTTGGAAAAGGTGGGGAAGTTCATCGCCCCCCATCTTTCCACGTCCCCGCCGGAGTTGGCCCAGACTTCACCGACAGGTCACCGGGGCGTGGGCATCCGGTGACCCGACCGGGCCACCGTATTAATCGTGAGAATCGCAGTGGTTGCCGAACAGTTCCTCCCACACATCAATGGCGTGACGCATTCCGTGGTTCGAGTCCTGGACCATCTGCGGGCGCAGGGCCACGAGGCCATGGTCATTGCCCCGTCCTACGACAAACTCAGCTCCCTGGGATCCGTGGACACCATGGACGGTGTCAGGGTCCAACGCATCGCGTCCATTCCGCTCACCGGATACCCGGACGTCCGCGTGGCCAGTTGCACGGTCGCCCGCATGCAACGAATCCTGACCCGTTTCCAGCCGGACGTCGTTCACGTGGCCTCGCCCTTCGTCCTGGGGTGGCAGGCCATTCAGGCGGCCAGGAACTTGGGATTGCCGTGCGCCACCATTTACCAGACGGACATCCCCGGATACGCGGCGCGGTACGGTGCGCCCGTTCTGGAGAACGTGTTGTGGAGCCACGTGCGGAACATGCACAATTCCTCGACCCTGACCCTGGCGCCGTCCACGGCCTCCATTTCCCAGTTGCATGAACACGGTGTGCAGCGTGTGCGGATGTGGCGGCGCGGGGTGGACACTCGCCGGTTCGATCCAACTCGCCGCGATCAGGACTGGCGCGAACGCGTGGGCGGCGGGCGCAAGCTCGTGGGCTACGTGGGTCGTCTGGCACCCGAGAAACAGGTTCAGGACCTCGTGGTGCTGGACTCGCTGCCCGACACCCGACTGGTGATCATCGGGTCGGGGCCGGAAAAGGAGAAGTTGCGCACGTTGTTTCCCAACGCGCACTTCGCGGGATTCCTGGACGGTGACGCATTGGCCACCGCCATGGCCTCCCTGGACGTGTTCGTCCACTCCGGTGAACACGAAACCTTCTGCCAGACGATCCAGGAAGCCATGGCCAGCGCGGTACCCGTGGTGACGGTCGGTCGGGGAGGACCCGTGGACCTTGTCGATTCATCCCGCAACGGTTGGCTGTACAAGCCCGGCGATACCGAAATGCTCCGCGCTCGTGTGGCGGACCTCGTGGGTGACAACGCTAAACGCGCCGCTTTCTCCCGCACTGCGTATGACACCGTGCAGACCCGCACGTGGACCGCCGTGTGTGATCAGCTCATGGAGCACTATGCACAGGCGCAAACCGTGGCCTCCCGCGCGCCCAGGTTCTCCACAACCACCTCCTGATCGGTGGTGCACAATCCATTCGTTGGTTAACTTTTGGTGACGTTATATGTCACCCCCTGGTTTCCCATGCCGTCGACCCGCTACGCTCGAATCCAGCTTCACGAGATGCGCTCTGGTGTTCGGTGTTGAAACCGCACACCTGTCGGGCTCCAACCCGGCGCACGCCAACCCTTGGTTCAGGGGTGGTTTGGATGACGAAGCGGCTGGGGCGCAACCGCGTGCGCAGCAAGAACCTCCCTGTACGAAGGCACACTACTGATGAAGAACATTCAACAATTACGCACAAAGACCGAGTCCCCTCGAGAACAATGGGTTGACGTCACCGTCGACATCGACCCCGACCACCACATGGTGCGTCTCATAGAATCAAACGGGGACATCCACGAATATCTGAGCAACAACGTTCGAGCCCTGGCCCACGCTGCCGCCCACAATCGAGGCCGCGCCCAGTGGTGCGAGAAGTACCGGCAACTACTGGTTCCCGGGGCGTCCAACGTTTCCGGTGGCATTGCGTTCTACAAGCTGGAACCGAAACCGGTGGCGCTCAGCGCCTGATCGGGGCCTCATCCGTGTTCTCACGCCGCGCCTAGTGCGCGGGCAGCTCCTGATCCTGGGTAATCAGCTCCGCGGCGCGCTCGCCGATCATGAAGACCGTGATGTTGGGATTCACGGTCACCAGTTCCGGCATCACTGACGCATCGGCCACGCGCAACCCGCTCACACCCTTGACACGCAGTTGGGGATCCAGCGGTGACTCCTGATCCTCGACCGGGCCCATCCGGCAGGAACCAGCAGGGTGGTACACGGTGTTGTGGGTGCGCTTGATGTACTCGGCGATCTCCTCGTCCGTCTGTACGTCCTGACCCGGAAAGAGTTCCTCGCCGGCCCATTCGGAGAGCCCGGACTGCGCGACGATCTCCCGCGCCTTACGAATGCCCGCGGTCATGATGCGCAGGTCGTAACCCTCGGGATCGGTGAAGTACCGGGGATCCACCCGGGGCTTGTCCCGGTAATCACGCGTGCGCAGACGCACGGTGCCGCGCGAACGGGCGTGTGTGACATTGGGGGTCAGGCAGAAGGCGTTGTCCGCGGTGGGGTAACCGTGGCGGAACGTGTGCATGTCGAAGTTCACGCTGCCGTAATGCATCATCAGGTCCGGGCGGTCCAGGCCGTCATCCACCTGGGCGAACAGGCCGATCTCCCACCACTGGGTGGAGTCCTCCACCATGGGCTGTTTGGCCTCCCACTGGATCACGGCCTCGGGGTGATCCTGAAGGTGTGAACCCACACCCGGGGAGTCCACGAGCACGTCCACGCCCACCTCGGTGAGATGCTCGGCCGGGCCGATGCCCGAGAGCATGAGCAGCTTGGGCGTGTCGATGGCGCCGGCGGAGACGATCACCTCGCGGTTGGCCGAGAGCACGTGAGCGCGACCAAAGGCGTCATCCGTGATCTCCACGCCGGTGGCACGCCGGTTCTCGTCGAAGACAATGCGCTTGGCCTGGGTGCCGGTCAGGACGGTGAGGTTCGTACGCTCCCGGATCGGGTGCAGGTAGCTCACCGACGACGACGCTCGGGTACCGTCCTCGCGCGCGTTGATCTGGAAGAAGTTCGCGCCCTGGGTCACCGTCTTGCCGGTGTTGAAGTCCGCGCGCGGAATCCCGGCCTGTTCGGCGGCGTCGAGCACCGCCACGCCGCACGGGTCCACGGCGGGGACCTGGCGTAACCGCACCGGTCCGTCATGGCCGTGGTGGGAACCGGGATCCTCGTTGTTCTCGAGTTTCTTGTACAGCCGGAATGCCATCTCCGCGTTCCAGCCCTCCACTGCGAAGGTGGATTCCCACTCGTCGATGTCCTCGGACGGGGCCCAGAACGCAATGCATGAGTTGTGGGACGAGCACCCACCCAGCACCTTGGCGCGGGCCATGCGCATGTAGGAGTTACCGTTCTCCTGCGCTTCGATCGGGTAGTCCCAGTCGTAACCGGATTCCAGCAGCTCCATCCAGCGGTTGAGCGTTAGAACTTCGGGCACGTTCTCATCATGGGCGCCCGCTTCGAGCAGGGCCACGCTCACGTCCGGGTTCTCGCTCAGGCGCGCCGCGATCACGGCGCCCGCCGAGCCTGCTCCGACAACAATGTAATCGTAGGTAGCCACGTTTTCTGTGGTGGTCACGGTTTCTCCCATGGGTCGTTGTTCCGTGGTCGGTGAGATCCAGCGAAACGACTCAGCGTTCGGCAAACCAACCGGTCACCGCGGGGCGGGTGTTCTGGTAGATGTGCTTGGTCTCCTGGTACTCGGCCAGACCGTGGAAGCCCAGTTCGCGCCCCACACCGGAGTGCTTCATGCCGCCCCATTCCGCCTGCGGCAGATACGGGCCGAAGTCGTTGATCCACACGGTGCCGTGGCGCAGTTTGCCGGCCACGCGCTGTGCACGGCCCGCGTCCTGTGTCCACACCGCACCGGCCAGTCCGTAGTTGGTGTCGTTGGCGATCACGATTGCTTCTTCCTCGGTACGGAAGGTCTCCACGGTCACGGTGGGTCCAAAGGCCTCGTCATGCACGCAGTCCATTTCCCGAGTGCACTGGTCGATCACGGTGGGCAGGTAGAACACGCCGTCGCTCAAATCCAGCAAACCGTCCGCCGACGGTCCTTCCGCGAAGCCACCGCCGCAACGCACTCGTGCGCCCTGCTCACGGGCCCGCTCCACGTAGGCGTGGACCTTGTCGCGGTGGGCTTCGGAAATCAACGCGCCGGTCTCGGCCTTCTCATCGAACGGCCCGCCCAACCGGATTTGTTCGGCTCGGCGCACCAGGTCGGTCACGAACTTCTCGGCCATGGATTCCTCGATCACCAAGCGCGCCCCGGCCGAGCAGACCTGGCCGGAGTGGATGAAGGCGCCGTTGAGCGCGTTGTCCAGGGCGGCGTCGTAATCCGCGTCGGCAAAGATCACGTTGGGGTTCTTACCGCCCAGCTCCAGGGCCACCTTCTTGACCGTCGACGCCGCCTCGGCAGCGATCACACGACCGGTCACCAGGCCGCCGGTGAAGGAGACGAGGTCCACGCGCGGATCGCTGGACAGCGGTGCACCCGCCTGCGCGCCGGCACCCAGCACCAGGTTGCCCACACCCGCGGGCAGCCCGACGTCCTCGAGCACCCGCATCATGAGGATCGAGGTGTGCGGGGTGAGTTCGGCCGGCTTGAGCACAAACGTGTTGCCCGCGGCCAATGCCGGTGCGATCTTCCACGCGGCCTGCAGCAACGGGTAGTTCCACGGGGTGATCATCCCGCACACACCCACGGGTTCGTGGACCACGCGGCTGAGCACGTCCGGGTCCCCGGCGTCGATGATGCGCCCGGCGTCCACGGCGGCGATCTTGCCGAAGTACTTGAAGCAATTGGCGATGTCGGACATGTCCTGGCGGGACTCGTCGATCCGCTTGCCCGTGTCCTTGGACTCGGCCAGGGCGAACTCTTCGCTGCGCTCGCGCAGGCTTGCCGCGACGCGCAGCAGGAAGCTGCCGCGTTCCGGGGCGGGAACGCTTGCCCAGCGTTCGTCGTCGGCGGCGGCACGAGCTGCGGCAATGGCGCGCTCGGTGTCCTGGCCGGTGGCCTCGGCGACCACCGCAACCTCGGTACCGTCCGCGGGGCACGTGATGGTTCGGGTTCCGCCGTCGAGCGCGGGGACCCACTGGCCGTCAATGTACAAGGTGTTGCTCATCGTGTTTCCTCCTTGGATTCCGAGAAGTCTTCACCCCAGGTAATGGTCTCGGACGTGGTCAGACCAATCTGGGTGCTTCCGGGGTGTTCATGATTGATTCGAATAAATTTCAGGTGTCGCTCGTAGCCGTCCAGGGCGTCATTGATCAACTGGTCCTGCGTGTATCCGAGTACGTCATAGCCCATGGAACCGGTCGCGGCGAACACCTCCAACCGGTAATACTGGTCCGAGTCCGGGTTGGTGCGGAAACCACCGAAGCCCGGTGTGGGAAACGCCACGGGGTACACCTGGTACGTGAAGTCACGCTCGGGCGCCAAGGTCACGTGCAGGCACACCTGATCCACCGAAGCATTGTCCGGGATGGGCGTGCATTCCACCGTGGCGTCCACCCCGGATTCCCGCAGTCCCACGGCCAGCGTGTTCAGGGCGGGCGCGGCGACGTCGTGAATGTAGCGTTGTGCGGTGCGCGCGCCCGGGTAGTTGCCCAGCCGGGTCAACCGCGAGCGCCAATGCATCTCGCGCCCGGTCCTGCTGGCCACGACCGAGCGGCTGGCGGTCGCATTGGACTCCGCGCTGCTGGCCTCCACCCGTAGGGCCCGCCACAGGCCGATCATGATCATGTACATGACCACGGAGAAGGGCAGACCCATGATCAGGGTGGCGTTCTGCAGCGTGGTCACCCCGCCCACGAGCAGCATGGCCAGGGTGAGCACACCGGTGCCGATCGCCCAGAACGCGCGCAACCACTTGGGCCCGTCCTGATTGGGATCCTCGATCTTCGAGGTGAAGTTACTCATGACCAGCGCGCCGGAATCGGCCGAGGTCACGTAGAACAACAGCCCGGTGAACGTGGCGATCGAGGCCGCAATGGTCACGCCGGGGTATTCCGCGAGCAGTGAGTAGAAGGCCCGCTCGGGTGTACTCACGGCGACCTCACCGAAGGCATCGTTCCCGCCGACCACCAGATCCAGCGCTGAGTTGCCGAAGATCGAGATCCACAGCAGGATGAACGCGAACGGGACCGTCATGGTACCCACCACGAACTGGCGCAGCGTACGGCCGCGGGAAATCCGCGCCAGGAACAACCCGACGAACGGGGCCCACGCGATCCACCACGCCCAGAAGAACAGGGTCCAGCCGCTCATCCATTCCTGGGGTGCTTCAAAGGCGAACGTGTTCAGGCTCATGTCGGGGAAGCGCGCCAGGAAGTCACCGATATTCATCACGATCGCGTCCAGAAGGAACGCCGTGCGGCCGGCAATCAGCACGTACAACATCAGGCCGATGGCCAGAATGATATTCAACTCGGACAGCCGCCGAATGCCCTTGTCCACACCCGAAACACACGAGGCAACGGCCATCAGGACCCCCAGTGCAATCAATGCTGATTGCACCGCCAGGTTCTCGGGAACCCCGAACAAGAACTGCAGGCCGAAGTTCAGTTGCACCACGCCAATGCCCAACGAGGTGGCCACACCGAAGATGGTGCCCAGCAGGGCGGCCGTGTCCACGGCATCGCCCGCGAGACCGTGAATGCGTTTACCGATCAACGGGTACAAGGCCGAACGAATGCTCAGGGGCATACCGAACCGGTAGGCGAAATATCCGAAGGCCATTCCCATCAAGGCGTACATGGCCCACCCGGTGATGCCGTAGTGGAACAGGGTCCACACGACCGCTTGGCGCGCGGCCTCCAGGTTTTGTCCCTCACCCACAGGGGGTGCGTAGTACTGGCTCACCGGTTCGGACACGGAGAAGAACATGAGATCCACGCCAATCCCGGCGGCGAAGAGCATGGCCGTCCATGTGAACATGTTGAACTGCGGTTTTGCGTGGTCGGGACCCATTTTGATGTTGCCCTGTTTGCTGGCGGCCACGATCACCACGAACACAATGATCAGGGTGGCCGTGAGGATGTAGAACCAGCCGAGGTACTTGGCCACCCAGGCCACGACACCACCGATCACGGTGTCCGCCTGCGCGGGAGCAAGCATGGCCCACGCCGAGAAGGCAATGATCAGCACCCCGGAGGCCACCAGGACGCGCCAGTTGACCGGAATCTTGGTGTTCCCCTCGGGTGGTCCGCCGGGAGGTGGGTCGGAGGGCACCGATGCTGACGATCCGGAATGCGCGCTGGACAGGGTCGAGGAATCACTCATGATTCCGTTCGCTGGTTCGGGTCGGACGAGGAACAACCCGGGGTTCGAGACGTCTGATTACCACTCGGTACTAAGTTACAGCTGTCTCCACTGTAGGCGAACCCGTACGCGAAAGCGCCGCCTTGCCGGGCCAAGGCGGCGCTTTCGCCTTCCGGACGAACCTCAGGCCAGCAGTTTGGCCACCAGTGCGCTCGCGAACTCGTCGGAGATGTCCCCGTAGTTCAAGGAGAAGTCCTCGTCCACCTTGGTCGGCAACAGACCGGAACACAGCACCGCGGCCCGACCGTAAAGCCCCGGCAACTCCGCGCCGATCGGCACGGACAACAACTGGAGCTCCGAGTCGTGACTGACCAACGGCGTTCCGGCGTCCCGAGCGGCCAAGTGCTTACCCAGGGCGGAGGACACCGGGCGGGCGTGGCCCGAGGCGACGTCGGCCTCGGTACGGAACGCGTAACGAGTGCGGTGGTGGTGATTAATGCGGAACAACCCCGCCTGATTACGGTTCTCCGTGGCCTCCCACGTGGCGTCCTCGGGCACGAAATGCTCGGCCACGCCGTTGTACTGCATCTCGATCAGCGGCAACGAGTCCACCACCGAAGACAGTGGTGGCAACGTGTCGAGCATGACGGGTCCCGCCTCGTAGACCACATCGCACATGCCATTGGGTAGCTCGTCACGCAGAGCATCCAGGTCCACGTCCTGCAACAGTGTGGTCGCGTGATCCTCGGGGGACAGCACCACGACCTCTGCACCGAGTGATTCCGCGGCGGCGGTCACCGTCTCCTCCTGCTCCGCACGCCAACCACCGGTGAGCAGCACGGAACCATCCACCAACTGTGTCAGCGCGGGTGAGCAGACCTGCCAGCGACGCACGGTCCAGTTACCGTCACGAATGACTTCCAGGAAGCCCAGGGCCTGTAAATGCCCCACGAACCACTCTTCGAAGCGCTCGGAGTCCTCGGCCTGGCGGGCGATGATCGATAGGCTCCCCCGTTTGCCGCCACCCAGGAACGTCAGCGCGTCCTTCAGAGGTGCCCAGGATCCGGGGTAGTCGCTGTAGTCGGGACCAATGAACTGCAAGGACTCCACCGAACCGGTCTGACCGACCGCCGACAGCTTGGTGAGCCGCCCGGGGTAGCGCTTGGTGAGCCCGCAATGGCGGCAGCGCCCAAAGATCCACGGCGCCTTGGCCTTGGGGTCCATGGGCGGCAGGATCACCTTGTGCTTGCCGGTGACCAGGCAGGATGCGCCCTCGGGTGCGGGAAGCTCATTGCTGCGCTCGGGGTACATGAGACCCTCGGCCGAATGCCAGCCCGCGATCTCGGGAACCTCCACGCCCAGCGCGTCCGGTTCCAGTTCCACCGAGTCCATGTTGTCGAAGGAACCCTGCACATATTCATCCGGCAGTTCGTCCAGGGTGGTGGAGGTGACGGGCCACAACGGCTCCCGCGCCACGTGCACCATTTCGCCTTCGTAGCCCAGTGAGCGCTGGGTGATGTAGAAGGAGCTGTCACGGACGCGGAATTCCAGGCGCTGCTTCACGGTGCGCCCAGCCTTGAGCACCAGCGTGTAGTCATTGGGTTTGAGCGTCTTGTTGTCCCGCATCAGGTCCGAGCCCTCCAAGCTCACCTGGAAGGGTGGCACTCGAGGGGCCGATAATTTGGTGGACATCAGCTTGAACGAGTGCGGGTTCCGCCATTCGCATTCCAGCGACAGCGGATCGTCGGAATCGGAGGTGACCGTGATCTGCGGCGGCCGCAACGCCGAGAACCGGCTCACGTCCCCCGGGATGCGCAGGCCACCGGACAGCGTGACGGCCGGAACCAGGCGGGGTACCAGCCCGGAGAAGTTGTCGTTGACCGTGAGCATCGGATCACCGGCGCGCAGCACCTGGACATCGTCGAACAGCACCCAGTCCTCGGGCAGGCCGTTCTCCCCGGGGCCCACCATGCGGTAGTCCGGCGAGGCCGAGTCATCAAGAATGGCGGTGATCTGCTCAACCCACTCGGGTTTGTTCTGCACCAAGATCCGTGACGGCCACGCGGCAGGAATGTGATCCACCGAGATGAACGTGTCCGAGTAGGCATCCTTGGCGAACACCACGACCGGCCGCGGATTACGCGTGATGGCGGTGTCACCGTTGCTGAGCTGGAGTTCACCGGACAACAGGGTCTCGCTGGACATGCGCGAGTTGTACGCGGAGATCCCCAAGTACGCGTCACCGATGTAGGACAGGAACATGGTGCGCGGCCCGGCCTCGGTGGCCAATTCCACTTCGCGCCCGGAAATCATCCGCTTGGGCACCACGAACCCGAGCTCGAAAATCGGGTTGCCCACGTAATCGGTGCCGTCCGTCATGGACAAGCTGACACTGCGGGGGCCCAGGTGACGCGATGCTCGCCGCTCGGTGGCAACCGCTATGGCGGCGTCGTCGTCGCGGGAGGATTCCCACGCGCCCAACTGAGCCAACGCGACCTGGAGACCGGCGTCGCGAGTGAGCGGGTTGGACCAGATACGGCGCATGCCCTTGGAGACATCCGTGTCCGCGATGTCGAGCCAGAAATCCACGTAGATTCCCAGTTCCTGGGCGCTCATCCCCTGAGCCGTGGTCAGCTCGAGGTCTTCGAACATGCGGTGCAGCTGCCGCAGCTCGGCCTCGCCGAACATCGTCTGGGACAAGGCCAGTCCCACGGGTCGATGGTTCACCGCGTGAGCGGAGGGCAACCCGACCTGCCCGTCGAAGAGTTCCAACCAGTAGCGCAGGGCGTCCCAGTACATCTCGGAGTCCTTGCGCACGGCCGATTCCAGGGCCTTGACGTTGTCCTGGCCGGCTTGCAATAAAATCGCCAACGGAAGGTAGAACGCCGACACGGATTTGTTTCCCGTGCGGGCCGCGAGCGCGGACATGTGCCGCCCGGCCAGAGAGAACAGGGCCAACAACGCCACCACGGGTGGCGGGCCGATCCTGTTGAGATCGTTGAGCTGACGCCTGGACGCCCGGTACCAGGCCTCCGTCAGCTTGTTGAAGGAGTCGAACATCGAGCGGCGGGAGCCGTCCACCACCAGCAACGGTGTCACGGAATCGGCCATGGCCCGCAGGGCGGACGGCCCGTCCAAACCGAACTCCGCCCCGATCTGCTCGAGGGTCTTGTCGTCCAGGTCCAGATGGACCAGTTCACCGGATGCCTGTGTGCCACAGAAAGCCCTGGCCACGGCGTCGTTCCAGCGTAAATACTCGACTTCTTGGGGTCCCGATGCAATGGCGTGGTCTCCCGTGTGGAGCCCGGCGGCGTCTGCCACAAATCCTCCGTCTGCGCCCCGTGGCGCGGTGACAATAAATCAGGTTCATCTTGAGTATAGGTTTCCGACGCCACCTCGAGACGCCGGTGTGACAGCCGCCATCACCACGCGTGCACTTTGCGTGTCGTCGGAGGGCGGTACGGTAATTGGCATGGATGGTGACGTACATTTCGCGAGCGCTCGGCCCACCGGGCTCACAACCGATTGGCGCAGCGAACTGTCCCGCATCGTCCCCGGCTCAGATCACGATCGGGTGGTGACGGACCCCGAGCACGGCCCCTCGGTCGCCTTGGAATTGAACTTGTCCCGGGTGCAGCATCGCGGTCCCCGCGCGTGGCAGCAGGACCAGAACGCCGTACCGGTCACGTTGACGGCACGTCCGGCGCTTCGCGGTCAACGCTCCGGCTGGATCCATACCGGCATCGACTGGGGCAATTTGGCCAATCATGCCCGTTCCGGGCGACTCACCGAGGATCAGCTGGATTGGTTCGAGGAACTGAGAGCACTGTCCGAATCCCACCGGGGTTCGTACGCCGTGGACCGGCACCAGCTACACATGGAGCGTTACACCTCTCCCCTGCTGTGGCCCATCCTCAACCGCGCCGAGGCGCTCGGCATTCCCTTGGTCTCGCAGGGCACCGGTCAGCAGGTTTCCGTGGGGCCGGCCGGCAGGTTCGAGGTCAGTGTCAGCTCGGACGAGAACGGGGCCCTCAAGCTGTACCCCCACCTGGTCATGGGCGACAGCGAAATCCCGCTCCACTGGACCAGGATCATCGGGCAACCGGGCCATGGCCTGTTCTTCCCCGAGGCTCGGCCACGCGAGCTGGAACTGGCCGATGATCTCAACCAGTTCCCGCTGCACCTGGTCCCGTTGGCCACGCGGTTGAATCAACAGCAACGCTCGTTCCTGGACCGAGCGGAAGAACTCACCATCCCTCGTGACGGAGTGGACGAATTCTTCGAACGGTATTTCCCACGCCTGCATCAAAGCATGGACGTCACCGCCACGGACGGTTCCCTGGAGCTGCCCCAAGTGGCCGATCCGGAAATGGTGCTCACGGTGCACCACGACGATCTCACGGAACGGGTGGAGTGGGAATGGGAGTATCAGAAGGGCCGCGACCGTATCCGCCTGCCGTTCCGGCCCCTGAATCCACTGGCCGATGAACCGGTGAACCGGGAATCCAGGTGGGAATCCTCCGTGGTACAGGCGGTGCACCGCAGGATTCCGGAACTGGACTTCAAGCGCAGTTCCTACGCGGCGTCCGACGCCCTGCGGTTCATCCGTGCCTGGCTGCCCCTGTTGCACAAGGTCCCGGACCTGCGCATCGAGGAAACCGGCGGCATCCCCGCGTATCAAGAAGTGACCCGCGCCCCCGAGATCACCGTGTCCACGGCGCCCACTGAGCATCGGGACTGGTTCGGGCTGGGCGTCACCATCAGGGTGGGCGAGCACTACGTCCCGTTCTCGGACATCTTCCAGGCCCTGGACGTGGGCCAGGACGTCATGCTCATGCCGGACGGTTCCTATTTCCCCTTGGACCGCCCCGAATTCCTCCGGTTGAAGCAGCTGATCACCGAGGCTCGCTCACTTCAGGAGGACAAGAACGCGCCCCTGTCCCTCAACCGGTACCAGGCCGGGTTGTGGGAGCAGTTCGAGGACATCGCCACGGACACCCACCAGGCCGAACAGTGGCGCAACGGCGTCCGCGCGCTGGCCAACCTCCAGGAAATTCCGGCCCCCGCGGAACCGGGGTCCCTTCAGGCGAATCTTCGCCCCTACCAGTACGAGGGCTACCGCTGGCTCAGTTTTCTGTGGGACCACTCCTTGGGCGGCATCCTGGCCGATGACATGGGACTGGGTAAGACCGTGCAGACGATTGCCGCGATCCTCCGCGCACGCGATGCGGATCCCGATCTGCCGCCGTTCCTGGTGGTGGCGCCCACGTCCGTGGTCGCCAACTGGACGGCCGAGCTCAAGCGCTTCGCGCCGTCGATAACCATTGAGACCATGAACTCCACGCGCCAGCATCTGCCGGAGACCGCTCGCGGCGCTCACGTGGTGCTCACCTCCTACACGCTGCTGCGTTTGGAAGCCGATCTTTACCAGTCCCTGCCA
The DNA here is from genome assembly GCF_039544365.1 of Kocuria gwangalliensis. Classification (NCBI taxonomy): domain Bacteria; kingdom Bacillati; phylum Actinomycetota; class Actinomycetes; order Micrococcales; family Micrococcaceae; genus Kocuria; species Kocuria gwangalliensis. The sequence goes on from NZ_BAABLN010000071.1 coordinate 25,560, forward strand.
TGGGCCGGGGTGATCATGGACGAGGCCCAGTTCGTCAAGAACCCGCGCACCAAGGCCTACCGTGCGGTGAAGGACCTCTCGTCCCGGTTCAAGCTCGCCATTACGGGCACACCCATGGAGAACAACCTCTCCGAGTTGTGGTCCCTGTTCTCGTTGACGGCCCCCGGATTGTTCCCGTCCAAGAAGAAGTTTACCGAGCTCTATCAAACGCCCATTGAACGCGCCCAGGATCCGGAGGTCTTGGCGCGGTTGCGCTCCCGGATCCGCCCGTTCATGCTGCGCCGCACCAAGGGCGACGTCGATCTGCAGCTGCCTCCCAAGTTGGAACACACGCAGCACGTGGGGTTGAACCAGGCCCACCGCACCGCCTACGACCGACGGTTGCAGCGGGAGCGGGCCAAAATCCTGGGGTTGCTGCAGAATTTCGATCGCAATCGCTTCACGATCTTCCAGTCGTTGACCACGCTGCGCATGCTGGCCCTGGATCCCGCTTTGGTGGACCCGGAGTCCACGGCGTCCTCGTCCAAGCTGGATGCGCTGTTCGAACAATTGCCCCAGATCGTCGCGGAAGGCCACCGCCCACTGGTGTTCAGCCAGTTCACGAGTTTCCTCAAACTGGTCGCAGCCAGGCTCGACGAAGCCAAGATCCCGTACAGCTACCTGGATGGCTCCACCCGGGACCGGGCGGGCGCGCTCAAGACGTTCCGCAGCGGCAGGGCACCCGTGTTCCTGGTGAGTTTGAAGGCCGGTGGTTTCGGTATCAACCTGACCGAAGCCGACTACTGCTATCTCCTGGACCCGTGGTGGAACCCCGCCACGGAGAACCAGGCCGTGGACCGCACCCACCGCATCGGCCAGTCCAAGAAGGTCATGGTGTACCGCATGGTTGCGGAGAACACCATTGAGGAGAAGGTCATGGAACTCAAGCAGCGCAAGGCCGATCTTTTCGCCGCGGTCCTCGACGACGAGCGCGCATTTTCCTCCGCCATCACGGCCAGCGACATCCGTACGCTCCTCTCCCCCTGAACCGCCGTTCAACGCTGAGTCATAATTGCGCGGGGTATCGACCAGCCCCGCATGGATAGCTACCGTGAACAACAGCGGCACCCTTGCTGCGAGCAGTCATCCTCGATTATTCCCCCTGATCAGCCGCGGTTTGTTGCGTACGGAGTGAAATTCATGTCCCCCACCGTCAACCCGGAGACGCCGGTCCCCGGGGCTCGTCACAGACTTGAACGGGCCGGTATCGGAGTGGTCGAGGTCACGGAGCTCTGCCCTCCGGCCACAGAGTGGGAAAAACTGGAGCATCTCCTCACCGTGGCCATTGCGCAACTGCTGTGGAATGACTTCTTGGTCATCGAGTACGACCACACCCCCGCAACCTCCGACACGCCCGCCGCGTGGGTTCGCACGGGCCCCGGTGGCGCGGAATGCGCCGTCAGTTCAGCCCGTCAGCTACCGCCCGAGGCGTGGCCCCATCACACCGAGTTCTTCGAGGCATCCGGTTGGCGCCGGCCGTTGGGCGTCGATCAACCGTGGACCTCGGGGCCGCATCCACCCGAGGAGGCCGCTCGCCGGGTTCTCACCGCTCTGCGCCACGGCCGCTCGTGCAACAACCCGTATGCCTTCCACTGGGGCACCGGAAGTTTTCCGGTCCCGGAAGGACACACGGGAACTCTGACGGTCATCAACCCGGAGCAATGTCCCACGGACACTGATATCTGAGTCAGATCAAATGATGCCTCATTCATATTTCCTCCGGTGTGATTTTCCCCATATGGTGGGCTGAGGCCCACCCATTTCCCTACCACCGGGAGAACTATGAGCACGGAAGTCCAGCCACGTCAGCGCAGCCCCAGACCGTCGCTGCGCCGGGACTGGTCGCTGTCGGCGACTCTCGCCGGATTCGTTGCCGTGGTCGTCTCCTACGCGGGCCCTTTGCTCGTGGTCCTGGAAGCAGCCCGGGCCGCCGAGCTGAGCTCCGCCCAGACGGCGTCGTGGGTGTGGGCCATTTCCGTGGGTTCGGGAATCACCTGCGTGCTGTGCAGCTGGTGGTTCCGGCAACCCGTCATGGTGGCGTGGTCGATCCCCGGCGCGGCACTGCTGATCACCTCTCTGGGCAATTACACCTTCTCGGACGCCATTGGCGCGTACATCGTCACGGCGATACTGGGTCTGCTGCTGGGCGTCACGGGCTTGTTCGGCAAGATTCTGGACGCAATTCCCAAACCCATCACGGCGGCCGTCCTCGCGGGTGTGCTCTTGCCCTTCTCCATCCAAGTTGCCCCATCCGTGGTCGAGAATCCCGCTCCCGCGGGCGCCCTGGTGGTCGGCTACCTCTTGGGAAAGCGCTTCGTCCCCCGCTACGCAGTGTTCGTGGCCATGGCCTCGGGGATAGCGGTGGCCTGGATATCGGGGGCCATCACGTCCGTCTCCCCGGACTTCGGTTTGACCGTCCCCGTGCTGACCATGCCCACGTTCTCCTGGGCCGCCATAGCCGGTATCTCCATCCCGCTACTCATCGTGACCGCCGCTGGTCAGAATGCCCCCGGGCTGGCCATGATGAAAACGGCGAACTTCCCGCCCCATGACCGCGGCCTGTTGGGCGCGAGCGGGGTCGCCTCCGTCCTTTTCGCCCCCTTCGGATCCCATGCGTTGAATCTGGCCGCCGTGACCGCGGGCATCGCCACGAGCCCCGAAGCACACCCCGAGCACCGGCGTCGTTATATCGCCGGCATCGCGTGCGGTGCCTTCTATATCGTGTTCGGCGCTTTCGCCTCCACCATCGTCACCTTGTTCTCCGCCATTCCGCCGGGCATGATCTCGGCGCTGGCCGGCGTGGCCCTGCTCGGTGCGCTGCAGGGCTCAATGTTCGACTCCATGCATCAGGGCAATTACCAGCCGGCTGTCATTGAGGCCGCCCTGATCACGCTGGTCGTAACCGTCTCCGGCATCCAGCCATTCGGCATTGTCTCGGCCTTCTGGGGAATTCTGGTGGGCGTAGTATCCTTCGGTATTCTGCGGCGACGCCCCCGCTGATCGGACGGGCCGGGTAGCACAAAGTCATCGGTGGGCCCGCTCACCCGCGTTCCGGTGATTCGGGGTCCCGAAAACCCGAATCCGGGGCGCGGCGTAAACTCTGGCCCCATGGGATTTCCAGAATCACCCCATTCCGATCACACTCCGTCAATCGAACCTACCCCGACCCAGATCCGCCGGTGGCGCCGTTATTTGGCCGACGAGCTCGCGGAAGCTGCGATTTACCAGCACCTCGCTGACCGGGCCCCGGCTGAGCAGGGTGACATTCTGCACCAGGTCGCCGTGGCAGAGGACCGGCACGCGGAACATTGGCGCCGACTCCTGGGCCCGCACGGGGGAAAACGTGGTCGTCCTTCCCTGCGTTCCAGGGCGCTCATGTTCCTGGCCAAGCATTTCGGCACAGTCTTTGTGCTGGCGCTACTGCAACGCGCGGAATCCCGCTCTCCGTACCGTGAAGATTCGGATGCGACGGAGGCAATGGCCGCCGATGAGGCCGTCCACGAGGAAATTATTCGCGCCCTGGCCACGGATGGCCGCACGAGACTGTCGGGAAATTTCCGCGCGGCAGTGTTCGGCGCCAATGACGGTTTGGTCTCCAATCTCGCACTCATCATGGGAATCGGCGCCACGGGCGTTTCCAGCTCGATTGTGATGGTCTCGGGAATTGCCGGACTCTTGGCGGGCGCACTGTCGATGGGCGCCGGGGAGTTCGTCTCCGTGCGTTCACAGCGCGAATTACTGGACGCCTCCCGCCCCACCCAAGTCACGCTCAGCGTGGCTCCCGAACTCGACCTGGACGCCAACGAATTGACCTTGATTTATCGAGCCAGAGGCATGTCCGAGGAAGCCGCCGAACACCGCGCCGCGGAACGCATGGGCCGTTTCGACTGCGACTGCGATCCCTCACTGTCCTTCCAGGATGCCAAAGCCAGAGCGGCGCTGAACCCTGGCCTACCGGATCGGGAGGACCCGAGAGAGTCCGAGGACAACCAAGCACTCGGAACCGATCTGGGGGCGGCGGCGTCCAGCTTCTGCTTCTTCGCCTCCGGCGCCATTGTCCCCCTCCTTCCCTACTTCTTCGGGCTGGGCGGCGGTCCGGCGCTGATCGTCGGCATGCTCCTGGTGGGTCTGGCGTTGGTCTTCACCGGCGGTTGCGTTGGCCTGCTCTCGGGTGCGTCCCCGTTGAAGCGCGGACTTCGCCAACTGGCCATCGGTTACAGTGCGGCCCTTGCGACCTACGTCTTGGGCTTGGCTTTTAATACGACCGTCGCATAGGAAGCACCGGCGTAAAGTGTTCTGGTGGTGTCGAAGCGGGAAACGAAAGGTTCCCCACGTGGTCGCGGTATGAAAAGAACCTATCGTGACCTGTCCCCACTTTGGCCCACAAACTCCACCCACATATTATGAATAGTCATGCTCTGGTGAGGGGAAACTCCCTTGACAGCGGGTACAAATTGACATCATGCCTAGCCCGCCTCCAGTTACGTCGTGGTAATAACTACATTCCATAGTATTCATCGGTGGGGCGTAGAGCTTACGAAGTCTCCACAGATCGATCGGAAGGTAACTGGACACCCCATATCTCCGATATTCTTTATTCTGTGGTTCTCGAAACCACCACAACGGGAGACTTCGCACGGGATAAATCACCACACTCGCACTGGGGGGTGCTTTGTGGCTGATGCCCTGCGTTGATAGCCGCTCAGCCCACGGCTTCATCCCGTTGAGGCGTTTACGCCTGCCGGTGGCCGCTGGTTCTCTCACAGAGGCGCACCTCTCCCCGCGCCGGACGGGCTCCTACCGTCCGCTCCCGCGGCCACCGGTTGTAAACGCTCCACAATGCCATTCGAGATCTCCGCCGTGTCGCGCGTGAAAGATCACTGCCCCTCGGCCTGGCCCACATGGCTCACGGGCTCAACGCCCCGCTAGGATCAGCTACGGCCCCCGCACGCGTCGTTCCCATTGTTGCCCTAGGAGATCCCCGCCGATGTTCGCCCCACTGTCCACGCCCGATGAGCACATCCTGACCGTCCACTGTCCCGAGGCCTACGGTCTGGTCAGTGCTGTGGCCTCGAATCTCACCAATCAAGGGTGCGACATCTTTGACGTGAAGCATTTCTCCGACCGCCACAACAGTGAGTTCTTCATCCGGTGCCACACCATGAGCAACCCCGGAGCCGTCACCACGGAGTCCCTCGTTGAAGGCTTCCAACCGGTGGCCGACCAGCACCGCATGCGCTTTCGTCTGGTCAATGCCCGCAAGAAGACTCGTGTGCTGATCATGGTCTCCAAAATTTCGCACTGTCTCACGGACCTGTTGCACCGCCAGCGAGTCAACGCGCTGCCCATCGAGATCGTCGCGGTCGTCTCCAATCACACCGACCTTCAGCCGCTCGTGGACTTTTACGGCATCCCGTTCCACCACATTCCCGTGACCAAGGATTCCAAGCGATCGGCGGAGGCGGAACTGCTCGAACTCGTGGATCATTACGACACCGAACTCGTGGTTCTCGCCCGGTACATGCAGATTCTCTCCGATGATCTCACCCGTGCCTTGTCCGGCAAGTGCATCAACATCCACCACTCGTTCCTGCCGTCGTTCAAGGGCGCGAAGCCCTATCACCAGGCCTACGACCGCGGCGTGAAGATGGTGGGGGCCACGGCCCACTACGTCACGTCGGATCTGGATGAGGGACCTATCATTGCCCAGCGCGTGATCCCCGTGGATCACGCCCACACCCCCAGCGATCTGGTGGCGGCCGGTTCCGACGCCGAAACCCAGGCGCTGTCCCGCGCCGTCAAATGGCACGCGGAGGGTCGAGTGGTCATTTCGGGCAACCGCACCATCGTGCTCGCCTGACACCCTGCCCAAGACTTCTCGCACAAACGCCGACGCCGCTCCCCCACCAAGGTGGGCGAGCGGCGTCGGCGCATTGCGGGCCTGATCAACCGGGCACGCGCGGTTTACTTGCCTGCGAAGATCTCGCGCATGAGCTGTGCCGTTTCGGAGGGTGTCTTGCCCACCTTCACGCCGGCAGCCTCAAGGGCTTCCTTCTTGGCCTCAGCGGTCCCGGAGGAGCCCGAGACAATGGCACCCGCGTGGCCCATGGTCTTGCCCTCGGGAGCGGTGAAGCCTGCAACGTAGCCCACGACCGGCTTGGTCACGTTGGTCTTGATGAAGTCGGCGGCACGCTCCTCTGCGTCGCCACCGATCTCACCGATCATCACAATGGCCTCGGTCTCCGGATCAGCCTCGAAGGCCTCCAGCGCGTCGATGTGCGTGGTGCCGATGACCGGGTCCCCGCCGATACCGATGGCGGAGGTGAAGCCCAGATCACGCAGTTCGTACATCATCTGGTAGGTCAGGGTGCCGGACTTGGAGACCAGGCCCAGCTTGCCCTTGCCGGTGATGTTTGCCGGGGTGATGCCCAGCAGGGACTCCTCGGGGGAGATGATGCCGGGGCAGTTGGGGCCGATGATGCGGGACTTGGGCTTGCCGTCCGCGCCGGTGTTCGCCTTGGCGTGTGCCCAGAACTCCGCGGAGTCCTGAACCGGGATGCCCTCGGTGATCACGACGATGAGCGGAACCTCGGCGTCAATGGCCTCAATCACGGCGTCCTTGCAGAAGGCCGGCGGCACGAACACGATGGACGCGTTCGCGCCGGTCTCGGACACTGCTTCGGTGACGGAACCGAAAACGGGCAGCCCTACGTCCTGGCCGTCCTTGTCCTTGTGGTTCACCGTGGTGCCGGCCTTGCGGGCGTTGACACCGGCGAGCACCTGGGTGCCGGCTGCGAGCATACGGGCGGTGTGCTTGGTACCTTCGCCGCCGGTGATGCCCTGAACGATGACCTTGGAGTCCTTGTTCAAAAAGATCGACATATCTTCTTCCTGATAGCTCTACGCGTGGGCGATTACTTGGCGGAGTTGGCCAGCTCGGCGGCCTTGTCGGCGCCGGAGTCCATGGTCTGCGCGGACGTGACCAACGGGTGATTGGCGTCCGCGAGGATCTGGCGACCCTCGTCGACATTGTTACCGTCCAGACGAACCACGATGGGCTTGGTGGCGGAGTCACCCAGGATTTCCAGGGCCTTCACAATGCCGTTGGCCACCGCGTCACACGCGGTGATGCCGCCGAACACGTTGACGAACACGGACTTGACCTGCGGGTCGTTGAGGATGACATCCAGACCGGCGGCCATGACCTCAGCGGAGGCGCCACCGCCGATGTCCAAGAAGTTGGCGGGCTTCACGTTGCCATGCTTCTCACCGGCGTAGGCCACGACGTCCAGCGTGGACATCACGAGACCGGCACCATTGCCGATGATGCCCACTTCGCCGTCGAGCTTCACGTAGTTGAGGTCGTTCTCCTTGGCCTTCTCCTCCAGGGGATCGGCCGAGGACTTGTCGGCCAGGCCGGCGTGGTCCTCGTGACGGAACTCGGCGTTGTCGTCCAGGGAGACCTTGCCGTCCAAAGCCAGAACATCGCCATTACCCGTCTTGACCAGCGGGTTGACCTCCACCAGGGTGGCGTCTTCCTTGGTGTAGACCTCCCCCAGCTTCACGAGAACGGGCACGATCTTCTCCGCGGTCTCGGAATCGAACTTGGCCTGCTCCACGATCTCGCGGGCCTTGGCCTCGGTGATGCCTTCCGCCGGGTTCACGTCCACGCGGGCCAGGGCCTCGGGTCGTTCAACGGCCAGCTGCTCGATCTCCATGCCGCCCTCAACGGAGCACATGGCGAGGTAGGAGCGGTTGGCCCGGTCCAGCAGCACCGAGAAGTAGTACTCCTCGGCAATGTCCGCGCCCTCGGCAATCATGACGCGGTGGACAGTGTGACCCTTGATGTCCATGCCAAGGATGTCCTGGGCGTACTGGTAGGCCTCATCGGCAGTCTTGGCGACCTTCACACCGCCGGCCTTGCCGCGACCGCCTACCTTGACCTGCGCCTTGACGACGGTCACGCCGCCGATCTTCTCTGCTGCTGCCTTGGCTTCTTCGGGGGTGGTGGCGACAATGCCGGCCAGCACGGGGACACCGTGCTTTTCGAACAGGTCGCGTGCCTGGTACTCAAACAGGTCCACGGATAAGTGTCCTTTGCGTCGAGGTGTGGTGTCGGTCCGCCCAAGCTCGATGCTTCAACGGATCGACCTGATAGATCGGGGTAGACCGCACGAGCGCGCGGCCATACTGCCCTCAGGGTGATTTTAGTCCATGTATTCGATAACTCGCGTCACACTTCAGTAGATGCAAAGCTCATTGGTCGCCGCAATTCATTGATTACGCCCCCTCGGCTGATTGACTGGTCTCCATGCGTAGCGTGGAACTAGCGGATGTATGGGATGCCCGCCCCGCCGACCGGGGGTTCATGACAGCTCTGGCCACCCTGTCCTTCGTGGCGCTGGGACTCGAGCTCGTGGTCGACGGGTCGGTGCTGACCGTCACCGGGGACGTCCCCGCCTATTATCCGCTGGGATGGCAAATGCTGTTCTGGGTCGGCCTGGGCCTGGCGTGGTTCGTCCTGGCGCGGTCATTGGTCGGTTGGTCCCGCAGACGCGGGTTGGACCCGCTGCCTTCCCGGTTCGCCGCCGCTCTGAGCCACCGGAGATGGTCCAAGATCTTTGTCTGCTTCGTGGTCGCCGTGCTCGCTGCCATTGTGCTGCCGGTATCCGTGGCGGATTCGTGGAGCATGACCCCGGTCCGCGTCTACTTCGAGCTCTACAGCATGCACGGACCGATCGCGTGGCTGCCCATGCTTGCCTGGCTGGCTTATCACGTGGGCCGGGCCTGCCTGATTGCAAGCCTCCTGGCCTATGCCCACCGGGCCTTGTTTTTGCGCCTCACGTTCCCCGCCGCACGCTACGTTCCCTGGGGTGGATTGGTGGCGGGGGCCGTGCTGGGCGCCGTGATGTTCCTCGCGGCCGGGCCGGCCGTTGCCCTGGCCATTGTGGTCAGTACGGTGCTGCTGGGAATCATCCATGTGCTCGACGGGGAGTCGCTACGCATCACCGCGGTGTTCACCGCGCTGGTTTTCCTGTTCCTCTAGGCCTGCTCACTCGACTTTGCTGATGGGCGCATAGCGCAGGAGCAGCCGCTTCTCCTCCGAGCCGAAGCGCACCTTGGCCACCGTCTTGTCCCCCGAGCCTTCGAGTGAGATCACGGAACCTCTGCCGAACGCCGTGTGTTCCACGCTGTCCCCCACGGACAGCGTGGGAATCTCCTTGCGCGGTTGCACTCGCCCCGCCGACGCCGCTGCGAGCCTGGAGAACGACGCCCCCGAACCGGCACCCGCGGCCCAGGATGAACCGCGCATGGCGTCGCGGCGGTCACCGCCCGCGTGGATGGGTGATCCCCACCCCATGCTCCCGGACGCCGAGCCTTCGCGCTTCCAGTCCAGTAGGTCGGCGGGAATCTCTTCCAGGAACGGACTGGGCGGATTGAACTGCGATTGACCCCACATGGAGCGGGATTCCGCACGCGTGAGGTACAGCCGCTGCCGGGCACGGGTGATGCCCACGTACGCCAGGCGGCGTTCTTCCTCCATGCTGGAGGGGTCCAGGAAACTGCGTTGATGCGGGAAGATGCCGTGCTCCATGCCGGTGAGGAACACGACCGGGAACTCCAGCCCCTTGGCCGTGTGCAGTGTCATCAGCGTCACCACACCCTGCGAACGGGCCTCCGCCACTTCCTTGGCGATCTGCTGGGCGCTGACCGTACCGTCCGCGGGTTCAGGCTGCTGCGGAATCTGATCCGCATCCGCCACGAGTGCCACGTGTTCCAGGAACCGCCCCAGCCCCGCATCGGGGTTGTCCCTCTCGAACTCGCGAACCACGGCCACGAGCTCGGCCAGGTTCTCCACCCGGGACTCGTCCTGGGGATCATTGGAGGCGCGCAGTGACTCCAAATACCCGGATTGTTCCAGGACAGCTTCGACCACGGTGGTCACCGAGGAGGTGCGAGACAGTTCCTCGAGATCGTCCATGAGCTGCACGAACTTCTCCACGGCATTGGCGGACCGCTTGGCCAGCCCGGGAGCCTCGTCCAGGCGATGCATGGCCTGGCTGAAGCTGATGCCCTCGCGGTCCGCGAGGGCGGCAATCGAGCCCTGCGCGCGGTCGCCGATCCCGCGCTTGGGCTCGTTGATCACCCTCCGGACGTTGATGTCGTCCGCGGGATTCGCAATGGCCCGCAAATACGAGATGACGTCCTTGATTTCTTTGCGCTCGTAGAAGCGTGTGCCGCCAACCACCTTGTAGGGCAGCCCCACGCGCATGAGGATCTCTTCGAGGGAGCGTGACTGCGCATTGGTGCGGTAGAAGACCGCCACGTCTCCGGGGCGGACCCCGTGTTTGTCCTGCAGCCGGTCGATCTCTTCGGAAATGAACCGGGCTTCTTCGTGTTCGTTCTCCGCGGCGTAGCCGATGATGGGGGCTCCGCTGCCCTCGGCCGTCCAGAGCTTCTTGTCCCGACGACCCGAATTCTGCGAGATCACGGAGTTGGCCGCCGAGAGAATGTTTTGAGTGGAGCGGTAATTCTGCTCCAGAAGAATGGTGCGGGCGGACGGGAAATCTCGCTCGAAATCGGTGATGTTGCGAATGTCTGCCCCGCGGAACGCATAAATGGACTGATCCGAATCGCCCACGACCGTCAGCTCCGCCGGGGGTAGCCCGGTCTCATCACGGTACGTCCCGGAGGTGCCTCCCACGAGTTCTCGCACCAGGGCGTACTGGGCATGGTTGGTGTCCTGGTACTCGTCCACCAGGATGTGCTTGAAGCGGCGGCGGTAGTAGTCGAGGACCTGCGGGAACGCGCGGAACATGTGCACCGTCTCCCCGATGAGATCGTCGAAGTCCAGGGCGTTGGCGGCGCGTAACCGCTGCATGTACCCCCGGTACACCTCGGCCACCGCCATCTCGAACGGATCGGTGCTGTTGGCACGGGCAAGAAACGACTCATCGTCCACGAGCTCGTTCTTGAGAGCGGAAATCTTGTGCTGGATGGCCTTGGGAGCAAATCGTTTGGGATCCAGTTCATGCTGCTTGGCCACTTGGGTGATCAAACGCAGCGAATCGGCGGCGTCGTAAATCGAAAAATTGGCGGTGAGGCCCAGCGTCTTGGCCTCGCGGCGCAGAATCCGCACGCACAGGGAGTGGAACGTGGAGATCCACATGGAACGGGCCGAATCCCCCACGAGATCCTCAATCCGCTCTCGCATTTCGGCCGCGGCCTTATTGGTGAACGTGATGGCCAGGATTTCCCCGCGGTTCGCGCGTCCGGACGCCAGAAGATAAGCGAGGCGATGCGTGAGAACTCGTGTCTTCCCCGACCCCGCGCCCGCCACAATCAACAACGGAGAGCCCGCGTGTACCACGGCTGCGCGTTGCGGCTCGTTCAATCCCGCCACCAATTGCCCGGCGGAGGCACCCGCGTGAGCGGATGTGACGGGTGCGGAGTCCGAACGCACGGAAGCGGCCGAGAGCAAAGGGTTGTCTGCGAGGTAATCCATGATTGGCCCAGTGTATCCAGGCCGTCAGACACCAATTAAATAGAGATGTTATCTCACACGTACTTGGGCTCCAGCATGTGTCGCCCATTGGCGTCATCGACCCACAACTGGGAATCGGCCACGGTCACCCGGACCGGGGCCTCCAACTTGAAATCGTCATCGTCGAACTCGTTGGGGTCCTGATCGGGTCCACCGTAGGTTGTGAAGACTTCCATTTCATTGAGGTCCAGGTGCCGGATGGCGTGATTGCCGGTGTCCGCCACCACGATCGAACCGTCGTAGAGGACCTGCAGATCTTCCGGATGGTTCAGCTGGGCCTCGTCCGCCGGACCGTCCTGATATCCCGCGCCGTGCCGGCCGATCACGGTGACCACTTGGGGCCCGCCGTCGGGTCGGTCGGTGTCGATCTCGATGTAACGCAACGAGGACGAATCCTTGTCGACGAACCACAGTCGGCCGTCGCCGGATTCGGTGATGGACACCGTGGAAGCGAACTTGGCCTGTGCAATACGACCGTCCCGGCGCCCTTTCTCCCCGGTTCCGGCGTATTCCTGGAGGGTGTCAGTGTACGCATCCCATCGGAACAATTGATGCCGGACGGGAACAGCCGCAATGACGGCAGACAGTTTGTGGGACCACACGATGTCGACGATCTCGGCTCCGTCCAGGCAGGAGCAATCAATGCTCCGCCGAACGGTGGCGTGATCGGCTTCGTAAAGCGTGAGGGACTTCCCTTGCTGCACGCGCATGAGCAACCCGTCCGGTAGGCCAATGGAAAGTTCCACAACCGTCACCATCCTTCCGCGGTGCCCGCGGGGCACCTTCTCCCACCGGCCGTTGTCCGGTGTGTACCCGTAGTCACAAAGCCTACTCCCACGGTGTCTGCATGTCCCCGACAGCGGTGAACCGCCGTCGGGCGCACAAAACGGGGATAATGAACGGTATGGGCATGACCAATTCACAAAAGGCCAAGAAGTACGGAGCTTCGAGCGGAACTTCCGGGGACGCCGGTTCGTCGGCGGCCCGGCCTGCTCGGCGAGGGCAGCACGTGCATGAGATGCCCAACGGCGCTCTCAGAGCCGAGCCGGGTAAGGCCTCGTCCGCGGCCATCGTGGTCGGAGCGGCCCTGATCATCGGTATCGCACTCTGGGCGTACTACACCTTTGTTGTCCTCCCGGGCTTCAGCGCCGGGGCTGCGGGCGGCATGCCGGTCCCCGAAATGCAGTGGAGCGGGGTGGACCAGCAGTACATAACGCAGTTCTCCCACGCCCTGGGAGAGACCGGGCAGGCCGACTACACCGGCGTTCACGCAACCACCGGCTTGTTCGCCCCGCTACTCTTCGCCCTGGGCATGGTGTTGTTCTTCGGCCTGAACACCCCCAAGAGGTCGCTCAAATGGATGTTCTGGCTTGTGGCGCTGGCCTACGCAGTGGTCTTCGTGGTGGGAAACCGCGCATTGGAGGCCGCCGTGACGACTCCCGAGGACGCATCCTTGGTGGCCGCGGCGTCGGGGCTCGTGATGGCCCGCTGGGCACTGTTGGCGGCGGTGGTCGTCGTGGCGCTGATCGTCAATGTCATGATCGTGCGCCGGAAACTCAACGACTTCGCCGAGGGCAAGCTACCCGGCCAACGACCGCGCGAGTGACCCCGAGTACGCAAAAGTCCCACCGGGTCCGGTGGGACTTTTTCGTGCCCTCGATTGGATTCGAACCAACGACACCGGCTTTAGGAGAGCCGTGCTCTATCCCCTGAGCTACGAGGGCAACGAGAACTTAGTTTATGCCGCGTGAGCACCGACCGCGAGTCGGAACCCCCACAATGGAACCATGACCCTGTTTATCGATCCGCCCCGATGGCCCGCGCACGGCACAGTCTTCTCCCACCTGGTCTCGGACACCTCCGTTGCCGAGTTGCACGCCTTCGCGGCGGCCCTGGGCATCTCTGCGCGCGCCTTCGACCTGGACCACTACGACATCCCGGCGCACCGCCACGCGGATGCCGTGGGTGCCGGCGCCATCCCGGTGGACGGCAAAGAGTTGGTCAAGATCCTCGTGGCCAGTGGTATGCGGGTGCCCGCACGACGCCGCCCCAAACGGTTGGCCTCCACGCTCCGGCAGCGGTGGCACAATACGTTCCCCGCAATGCCGTGGCTCAGTGAAGAACTCGTGGAACGCTGGAGCGAACCGCACCGTAGTTACCACGATCTCAGTCATTTGCTGCGCGTGCTCGAATCCATCGACGCTCTTGTCACGGCACGTGAGCACCCCGAGCTCGTGGCTGCGGCGTGGTTCCACGACGCTGTTCATCAGGGCCAGGCCGGCACGGACGAACGGCAGTCGGCGGACCTGGCCCGGAATCGACTCAAGCTGGCCGGCTGGAGCCGCAGCGCATGCGATCGTGTGGCCCAGCTGATTCTGGCCACACTCGAACACACGCCGGACGCGGACGACGCCGACGCACAGGTGTTGGTGGACGCGGATCTGTCGATCCTAGGAACGGACGAAGCGACGTATCGGGAGTATGCACGTGATGTACGCGACGAGTACCGGCACGTCCCCGATCGGGAATTCGCGCCGGCCCGAGCAGAAATCCTGTCCCGACTCTTGGACAAACCTGCCCTCTTCCACACCGAACGGGGCTTCCTGCTGTGGGAAGAACGGGCACGAAGCAATGTGCGTCGGGAGATCTCAGCGTTGCAAGCCCTCGCCCGGCACTGAGGGCGGGGCCTGCAGCGCGGACTTGGAACGGCGTCGTCGGAAGACAATCGTGGCGGCCACGAGGCCCACGACGATGCCCACGCCGCCGAACACGGACAGCCACATGGCAGCGTGGCCCACAAAGGCAGCCACGATGAACCCCACAATGATGCCGGGGACGGCACCGGCCACCATACCAATGGCGAGATACGTGAATTCCTGGTCCAGGGGCGTGCGCGCGGCGCGCGAGTAATCGGTGGGCATGGTTCCTATTTTAGGCGCAACCGCTGAGTGCCGCGTGGGGGTTCCCCTTGACGACATCGCGTGTACAACGCAAAAACACACGAACCCCGTGGTCGGCGGGGTTCGTGTGTTCTTGCTGTTTCTCACCAGGGCCGGGTACACAACCGGTCCCGACTTGATGCGTAGCCCCCGTCAGGAACGGGAACCTACCGCGGAACAGTGAGTGTTCTTACTCAGCTCACGCGGATGAATTCGGGGCCGGAGCCCACGTTGACGCTCGCCTTCACGGTCTGGCTACCGTTCCAACCACCGTGGATGGCCTGGCCGTTACCGGCGTAAATGGCCACGTGTGCTGAGCCGGAACCGCCGTTGGCGTAGTAGGCAATGTCGCCGGCCTGGGCCTCAGCCGCGGACACCTGGGTGCCGAGCGACTTGTAGCTCGCGGGCCAGCCGTGGTGGTTGATGCCAACAGCCTTCAGGGAGTTGGTCACCAGCATGGTGCAGTCCTGGGTGACACCGATCTGAGCTTCAGCCGCACCCAGGATGGCCTGGCCCTTGTTGCTGGACGCAACGTTGGAGGACTGCGTGGAAACGGTCGTGGTCTTCTCAGCCGTCGCGGCCGGAGCCTTAGCAGCCGGAGCGGTGGTGTTGGACGCAGTGGTCACAGCCGGAGTGGCGGGAGCCTGGTAGGCGACACCGGCATCCTGAGCGGCAGCGGCTTCACGAGCCTGGGTCTCGACGGTCGCCGGAGCAGCATGGCGGCCCTGAGTAGCGGGAGCCTGAGTAGCGGGAGCCTGAGCGGCCGGAGCCTGAGCGGCGGGAGCCTCGGCAGCGGGTGCAGCCGGGGCAATCGGAGTCACGTTCTCGGAAGCGGGAACAACGTTGATGGAAGCGGCTTCAGCGGCGGGAGCCTGTGCGGCCGGAGCAGCCTCAGCAGCCGGAGCAACGTCCGCAGCGGGCACAGCCTGGACAGCGGCGGGAGCTGCCGGTGCAACCTCAGCCTCGGGTGCTGCCTTCTCTTCCGTCTTCTCGGCCTTCTTGGCCTCGGAGGAGTCGGACTTGGCGGCCGGCTCTGCGGTCACGGTCTGCTCAGCAGCAGGAGCCTCGGCCACGACGGCCGCGGGGCTCTGCTCGGAAGCGTTCTGGGTTGCCTGCACGGAGACGGTGGTGGCCAGGGCCAAACCGGAGAATGCAGCAACGGCGGCCACGGTGCGGGCCTTGCCGGCGAAGAGGCCGGCGCGAGTCTGGGTGTTCGTTTCGGGCGACATACGTCAGGGTTCCTTACGCGTTCGGGGACCGTCCGGGGCACGGGAGTGTGCTGAAGATGGGCGCGCGTGTACACGCGTCAATCGATCAAATTCGGACGGAGAGGCACAATCGTGCCGGAGATCAGTCGAGGGGGGCCCATCGGGGGGCCCGGCTGACGGTGCAGTGGTACATCACGTGCCCGTCAAGACGCGCAGATGCTGGGCGGGAATAGGGCCGCCGCCCAGCTCATGCGGATCAGCGGAAAGTGTAGTAACCGTCCAGCTGCATGGCGTTCACGGAGTGCACTGCGGTGCCCTGCGAGGGGTTCAGCGCGGAGATCATCTGGCCATTGCCGATGTAGATGCCAACGTGGCCTCCACCGTTCTGGGAAACCAGATCGCCGGGCTGGGGGTTGGAGGTGGGGGTGCCTGCGGCAATCTGTGCCCAGCTCACGCGGGGCAGGTCGATACCGTTCTGCGCGTAAACCCACTGGGTGAAGCCGGAGCAGTCCCAGCTCTTGAACGAAGTGCCGCCCAGGACGTACGCGCCGCCCAGGCCCTGGTAGGCAGTGCCGACCAGGCCGCTTGCGGAAGAAGTGGACTGGGTGGAAACGCCCGAGTCCTGCTGGGTGTTGCTGGCTGCCTGTGCCACGCCGCTGTCGACCGTGGCGGCCGGGGTCTGCACGGCGGTGGACGCGTCGGAGGTCCAGGAGTAGCTGTTGCCGGCCTCGGAGCCCCACGAGGACACGGACTGGGTACCGTAAGAGGTGGTGCCACCCAGGTCGATGATGTCGCTGTTGGCCTGAGCCGGAGCCACGATGCCTGCCACTGCAACACCGGCAGCAGCTGCTGCGATGGACGTGTTGCGGACCGCGTGTGACGCGGTCTCAGCGCGGTGACGGGCTGAGTTCTTCTTAATGAAAGTCATTGCGGTTTTCCTCCCTGCGCCTACGAGGTGAGCTGTCGGGTTCGGATGGGAGTCATCCGGCCGCACGTCGGCTTGTAGCTTCGATACGACTTAACCCCAAGGACCCATGAAACTTGGCGGGCCCGAAGTTGGTTCCCCCGCTTCTGCCTTGCGGATGTGTGTGTACGGATCACACGCGATGGCAGAACTAGGCGGTACGCGTGTGAGCGCCAATCCGACCAAGGATCGGCACGAGAAGAACAGTACAGGACAGATAACGAAATTGTCACGTTTTGATTACGACAGGTCACGGACCGAGCATAGTCATGGATCAATCAGCGGGTATTGATAAGGTTTTACTACTCAATTAGCGCATGGTCCGGCTGTGCAGTCCGATTGCCGCGCCCCGTCAAATCCGCCCTGACCTGCCCGGACAATCCCTACTACCGGGTATGTGATGCGTTTCACAGATAGTACATATCGTGATGATCCACACATTAGGGGACGGGCCGGACATTGTTATCAAACACGGCCCTTGTCGAGGTCCACGCGGATCGCTTTGGCGCTGGCTCGCTCCAGTTCCACACTGTGCCCGGTGGCGGATACCGTGACCAGGACACGCTCGTCATCGGACTCCGAGGGCGCCACGGTAACCCGGGCACCATTGAGCACTCCCGCCGAGCTGAGGGTTTCAATCAAGTCCTGATCCGCCTGGATCACCTCGGGCAAAAGGCGCACGGTGAAGATTGCGGAACGGTCCTGATCCGCGGCATCCAAGAGGTTCATCCCCTTGAATCGCTCCGCGCCCACTTGGGGGCCGCCAATGGCGCCCATCCCGGGAATGGGCGTCCCGTACGGCGAATACCGGGGTTCGTCCAACAGCGCCATCAGGCGCCGCTCCACTCGTTCGCTCATGACGTGTTCCCACCGGCACGCTTCTTCATGCACGTAGGCCATGTCAAGACCCACGACATCCGCCAGGAGCCGCTCCGCCAAGCGGTGTTTGCGCATGACCTCGATGGCCCTGGCCCGACCCGTGTCCGTCAACGACAGGGAACGGTCCTTGAGCACCTCGAGCAGTCCGTCCCGCTCCATCCGTGACACGGTTTGCGACACCGTGGGGCCGGAGTGCTCAAGCCGCTCCACGATGCGCGCGCGCATGGGCACGATGCCCTCTTCCTCCAGTTCGAGCACGGTGCGCAGGTACATCTCGGTGGTGTCGATCAAATCGCCGCTCATGGTCCATCCTTCGAGGAATCTGGGTGCGCGTCGAGTGGGTGCGCTCTCATAGGGGTTTCGTGAATCATTCACGATAAGCATATCGGTCCATTCCGACAGGACGGACCGCTCCGTCAGGCTGCGACCTCGGCGAGAGCAAGGGGGCAGAATGGTGTCAGCCCCAATGATCCACCATGCTAGGAGCCTTTGTGTCCGAGTTGCCTGTCCTTCCCACCTCCCTGCTGCCCGCCGACGGGCGTTTCGGTGCAGGCCCCTCCCGTGTGCGCCCCGACCAAGTGACCGCCCTGGTCCGTGCGGGCTCGAACCTGCTGGGCACCTCCCACCGACAGGCTCCGGTGCGTCATCTCGTGGGCGGGATCCGTGAGGGGCTCGCCGAATTCTTCGATCTTCCCGACGGCTACGACATCATCCTTGGTCTGGGAGGCGCGAGTACCTTCTGGGACAGTGCCGCATTCAGCCTGGTTCGACGCCGCGCACAGCACCTTTCATTCGGTGAGTTCGGGTCCAAGTTCGCGCAGGTGACCGACAGGGCACCGCATTTGGAACCCTCGGACATTCTCCGGGCCGAACCCGGTACCCGTCCGGCCGGGCCCGAACCTCGAGAGGGCATCGACGTCTACGCGTGGCCGCAGAACGAGACGTCCACGGGTGTGATCATGGACGTGGCTCGCCCGGTCGGAACGGACGCGGACGCCCTCACGGTGATCGACGCGACGTCGGCGGCCGGTGGAATGTACGTGGACGCATCGCAGACCGACGTTTATTACTTCTCTCCGCAGAAGAATTTCGGGTCCGACGGCGGCATCTGGTTCGCTGCCGTATCTCCCGCCGCACTGGAACGCATCTCGGAGATCTCCCGCTCCGATCGCTGGATTCCCGATGTGTTGTCCCTGGCCACTGCGGTGGAGAATGCCCGCAAGAACCAGACCTACAACACGCCGGCGCTGGCCGGGTTGGTCATGCTCGACCAGCAGGTGCGGTGGCTCAACGACAACGGTGGGATGACGTGGGCGGCCGGTCACACCCGGACGACATCCTCGCTCGTGTACGACTGGGCCGAGCGCACCCCGTCCGCGACACCGTTCGTGACCGACCCCGCACACCGGTCCCCCGTGGTCTGCACCATTGATTTCGACGACACCGTGGACACCGCGCGGATACTGTCCGTCCTGCGCGCCAACGGCGTGGTGGATGTGGACCCCTACCGGAAACTGGGGCGCAACCAATTGCGCATCGCCACTTTCGCCTCGGTCCCCGAAGCGGATGTCGAGGCCTTGCTCGCGTGCATCGACTGGACGCTGGAGAACGCCCTGTCCTGACGGTGCGGCCGTCATGGAGAAAACCGCAACGGGCGGCGTCGTTGGTTCACGACGCCGCCCGCTGCCGTTCACGGCCGCGCTTTCCTAGGCGGCCGGTTGCCCCCGAGAAGCCCTGTCCTGTTCCGTGCGAAGGCGCCAGAAAAACCACGCGCCGATCAGCGCGCCGGCCGCACCCGCGGCGACCGCGGAGCCCATACCCCAGCGCGCGCCCAACGTGTCCGTGAGCCAACCGACCGCGGGCGCACCCAGGGGCGTGCCACCCATGAAGATGGCCATGTAGAGGCTCATCACGCGGCCGCGCATCACCGGTGACGTGGTCGTCTGGACGTAGGCGTTGGCCGTGGTCATGATCGTCATGGCCGATACACCACTCGGGATGAGCCACAGCGCGAAGATGAGGAGGGTGGGGGCCGTGGCTGCGCCCAGCGTGGACACGGCGAATGCTATGCAGCCCGCGTAGAGGAACCGTAAGCGGGCTCTCGCGCGTTGAGCGGCCAACAGTGCCCCCGTGACGGTGCCGACAGCGAGCACCGAATTGAGCACACCGAATTCCTGGGAGCCGCGGCCGAATTCGGAGCCCGCCATGGCCGCAAGATAGACCGCAAAGTTCATGCCGAAGGTACCGATCATGAAAATGGTGGCCATGACCGCCACCAGGTCCGGTCGGTGCGCCACGTAGGCCATGCCCTCGCGGATCTGGCCCCGGCCACGCTTGGTCTTGGGCATCAACCGTAAGTGGTTGTCATCGATGGCCAGGATCGCGGCGATCATGGCCGCGAACGTCACGGTGTTCAACAAGAACACCCAGCCGGAACCAATCACGGCCACCAGAACGCCGGCGACTGCGGGTCCGATCAACCGGGCGGAGTTGAACGATGTGGAGTTCAGGGCCACAGCGTTGGAGAGGTGGGTGTCGGGAACCATCTCCGAGACGAACGTCTGACGAACGGGTGCGTCGAAGGTGGCCACAATGCCGAGACCCAGCGCAAAGGCATACACGGTGGGCAATTCGGCAACGCCGAACAACACCATGAGTCCCAGGCCCGCCGCCAGCAGGCCCATGAAAGTCTGCGTCACCACCAGGATCTTGCGCCGGTCGTACCGGTCGGCAGTGACGCCGGCGTACGGAGCCAACAACAGTTGGGGCAGGAACTGCAGTGCCATCACCACACCCATGGCCGTTGCGTCGTGATCCGTGAGTTCGTCGAAGACCAGCCAGGACTGGGCGGTGCGCTGCATCCATGTCCCGATATTGGAAATCAGTGCCCCGGTGAACCACAACCGGTAATTGCGAATCTTCAGGGAACGAAACATCCCCGTACCCGGAGTTGCCTCCGGGCCGGGGCGCTCGCTCCCTGAATCAATGGGCGTTCGCGGCGCTACGACGATTCCTCGTTCTCGTGCTGGGCTTGGTCGGCCTCCGAATGATCCGCCGGGGGGCCCGCAACGGGGCCCTCATCCGCGGTCACAGTGACACGAGAGTCCTCCGCGGCGTCAGTGTCCTCGGACGACGACCCGCTCGAGGAATCCTCGCCTTCGGCCTCGTGCTGGTCGTTGACAGCCTGCATGCGCTCTTCCCACGGAACCCATTCCGGGGCCAACAATGACGTCTCACCGGCCAGCAACCCGACCTCACACACGGTCACCAGTTTGGTCCGAGGTGCCCTGGCCACCGTGGCGAACCACGTCCACCCGGGATACCCGGCCATGGTGCAGTCGAAGAGATGAGTCAGCAGACGGTCCTCGTGGACCTCGATACCGAGGTGCTCACCGATATTCTCCTCGCCCGCGGACTCCACGACCGCCTTGCGCGCGGTCTCGACGGCCTGGGCCAGAGTGGGGTCCTGCTTGGGGTTACGACGCCGCGCGGTCACCGCGGCGGCCTGTTGCGCTACCTGGGCAACATCTTCTGCCGGGTTGGTGGTTACCTCAGACATCGAGCTCATCCGCCACGGTACGGAGGATGGATGCGATCTTGTGCCCGTGGGAGCGATCCGGGTACCGGCCCTTACGCAAGCCGTTGGACATCTCATCCAGGAGCCGAATCAGGTCCTCGGTCAACACAGCCATTTCCTCGGCCGGTTTACGGGTGTTGCGCGCAACAGAGGGCGGCTTGCTGATAATCGTGGCGGACAACGCCTGCGCGCCACGACGACCGGCTGCAACGCCGAAGTCCATCCGGGTTCCCGGTTTCACCGTGGTGACGCCCTGCGGCAGGGCGGAGGAGTGCAAAAACACTTCCTGCCCGTCATCCGTTGCCAGGAAGCCGAAACCCTTCTCGGAATCGAACCACTTGACTTTGCCCGTGGGCACGCGGATCACCTCAGTTTCTCTTGTCTTGCTCCAAGCCCTAGTGGGCGGGGATTCACGGTCGTCTAAGAACTCTCGAGTCTATCCTCTCCCCGGCCTTGTCGAATTCGCTGTTCATCCACCGCGCGCGCGACATTGATACCTTGGTGATCATGTCTGATCCCACGCACCAGGAACGCCCCCGCCCCGCCCGACCGGCCCGGGTAGGCACCCTCTCCATACTGGGAATGATCGCCCTGGTCTTGGCGGCCCTGAGTTCGGTGTCGTTGGTGATCGTCCTGATAGCCGCACTCATGGGCCAGGTCCTCTGGGGTGGCTTCACGATCTTCCCCGCCATCTTTTTCCCCGTGGCCTTCATGCTGATGTGTGTCGAGCTGGCCCGGACCGCGCTGCGGCGACGCCGCCGCTGACCTCGCCCGAGCGGCGTCGAAACCGTACAGAAAATCTCGGGAAATGTCTCAGTCTGCGTTCAGGTAACTCCGAGACACTGAGACGGTGAACGATAAGACTCCTGAGGCCAAACTGCTCGTCGTGGACGACGAACCCAACATTCTTGAGCTACTGGCGACGTCACTGCGCTTCGCCGGTTTCGAGGTGGTGACCGCCGCCAACGGGCGCGACGCTCTCCTGAAGGCTGAGGCCGAGAACCCGGACCTCGCCGTCCTGGACGTCATGCTCCCGGACATGGACGGATTCTCCGTGACCCGCAAGCTACGCGCTGCCGGCCGGCACTTCCCGATCCTTTTCCTCACCGCCAAGGACGACACCGATGACAAGGTCACCGGTTTGACCGTGGGCGGTGACGACTACGTGACCAAACCCTTCAGCCTCGACGAGGTGGTCGCACGCATCCGCGCCGTACTGCGCCGCACCCAGCCCATCGAGGAAGAAGACTCGCGACTGCACGTGGACGACCTGGTGCTCGACGACGACGCCCACGAGGTTTTCCGCGGCGATCGCGAGATCGACCTCTCCCCCACCGAGTTCAAGCTCCTTCGCTACTTGATGCTCAACCCCAATCGTGTGCTGTCCAAGGCGCAGATCCTGGACCACGTGTGGGAGTACGACTTTAACGGAGACGCCTCGATCGTGGAGTCCTACATCTCCTACCTACGTCGCAAGATCGACAACGACCCCGAACAGACGCCGTTGATCCACACCAAGCGTGGTGTGGGGTACCTGTTGCGCTCGTCCGACAAGCGCCACTGATCCCTTGACCCGGATTTCCCGCAGGTGGCGTTCCGCGTCACTGCGCTCGCAGCTGATGGTCCTCACGGGCCTGCTGCTGGCCATCAGCATCCTCGTGACGTCGCTGGTGGCCATTTCCGTGCTGCGCGATGCCCTGGTCGACAACACGGACCAAGAGCTGGGACAGTCGGTGACCTCGGTGTCCACGGTGCTGCTGGATGAACTCGAGGGGACCATCGCCACTCCGGTCCCGCACGCCGGCTACTTGCTGGACGCCCAGGGGAACGTGATTGCGGCCGCGGAGAACAGCCAGGATTCCAGTGCCACCCGCCCCGCACCGGACCTGACCGGGATGGACCTGTCCTATGTGGTGTCCCACAACCTGCAGCCCACCACGGTGTCCGCGATCGGAGCTCCCGAACGGAAATGGCGGGTCATACCGGCCAAGTTGCAGCACTACGACATGTCCGTGATCGTTGCCCAGCCGCTGGACCGAACCACCTCCATTATTTCCGCGGTGTCGTTACTGACCTTCAGTTTCGGCATGGCCACCCTGCTGGCGGCCATGGCCGTGGGCTGGGTACTGGTCACCAGGGCTTTCGCCCCCTTG
This sequence comes from Kocuria gwangalliensis, assembly GCF_039544365.1. NCBI lineage: Bacteria > Bacillati > Actinomycetota > Actinomycetes > Micrococcales > Micrococcaceae > Kocuria > Kocuria gwangalliensis. The sequence continues at coordinate 48,864 of NZ_BAABLN010000071.1, forward strand.
CGGGAAGTGGAATCCACGGCCGCCCGGATTGCCGAGGGTGACCTGTCGCAGCGCATGGAGGGGTACAACTCCCAGACCGAAATCGGTCAGCTGTCCATGTCGCTCAACACCATGCTGGGGCACATCGAGGACGCCTTCGAAGCACGCACTCGGTCGGAGACGAAGCTGCGCCGATTCGTGGCGGACGCCTCCCACGAACTTCGTACACCGTTGGTGTCCATCCGGGGTTACTCGGAGCTCTACCGCCACGGCGCACTGCAACAGCCCGAAGATGTGGGCAAGGCCATGAACCGTATTGAATCCGAGGCCAAGCGGATGACCCAGCTGGTCGAGGACCTCCTCACCCTGGCCCGCCTGGACGAACGCCGGCCGGCCACTATGCAGCACATGGATTTGATGCACCTCGCCTATGACGCCGCCTCGGACGCCCACGCCACGGCGCCCGATCGCGTGGTGCAGGTGGTGGGTCTCGAGGATCTCGCCCCGGAGCAAGCCTGGGCGTACGGCGACGAGTCCAAACTGCGACAGGTGGTGGCGAACCTGCTCACCAATGCCCTGCGTTACACCCCCGCAGGAACCCCCGTCGAGTTGGCGGTGGGGCTGGAACCAAGCGTGGACGGGCATTCCACCGCCGTCGTGCAGGTACGCGATCACGGCCCCGGCATTCACGGTGTGGATGCGGATCGTGTTTTCGAGCGCTTCTACCGTGCCGATTCCTCTCGCACGCGAGAAACCGGCGGCACCGGTTTGGGCCTGTCCATCGTGGCGGCGATCGTGGAACAGCACGACGGCACCGTCAAGTTGGAGGAGACCCCCGGCGGTGGGGCGACCTTCACCGTGCGGGTGCCGCACAGCGAGCCTGTGGACAATCCGCCGACCATTGAATGAATCCACCGGGTTCAGGGCCCGCGCCGAGTACGGCCGAACCCCTGCCTACGCTGTGCACACCCGGGATGACTCGGGCGTTCACACTCACAGCGAGGAGACAACCATGGCCCAGTTCGTGGTCGACAGCGACACCATTGCCGCCACATCCCAACAGGCGCAGGGGCACATCGAGCGCTTGACCGGCGAGGTCAACGGCATGACCTCGACCCTCACCGATCTGCAGAATTCGTGGACCGGCACCGCATCAGTGAATTTCCAGGAGGCCTTCCGCTCATGGCGTGCCGCGCAGGCGCAAATGGAACAGGCCATGGCGCACATCAATCAGGCCCTGTCAGCGGCCGGTAATCAGTACGCGGAAACCGAGGCCGCCAACGCCCGGATGTTCGTCGGCTGACCCGATCAGCTCTCCGTGGTGACCTGGTGGTAGCGGAGCAGCCACGGCCCCATGTCGTTGTGCTGGTCCTCTCGCAACCACAACGAGCTGCGCCGGGTCACGGTGGAACTGTCCGTGAGCCGGTACGTCAGGTGGTAGGCGGTGGATCCCAGTGGCAACGCCCCGTGGTGGCTCAGATCCGATTCGTGGCTTTCGCCGGGCCCCCGGTGGTCCGAAATGAATCCGTTAGCGCCCGTGACCGATCCGTCCCGGGCAACGTATTCAAAGTGCTCGTGGAAGAGTTCCCTGCGGTGTTCCTCCGGGGTGTCCGGGGCCAACAACGTGGCCTCCAGAGCCCGAACTTGGTGCACCGGATCGGCTTGTCGGGCGATGCGTTCCTCCGGGCGGCTGTCCTCGAGCACCGGGTCTTCCTCACGCGCCCACAGCTCCGAGAATAAATCCGGCTCCGATTCGGGTTCGGTTGACCGCACGACGTGCCCGGCCGCCGCAGAGCGGGGTTCCGCCGATGGCAGGGCCGCGCGTTCGGCCTGCTGGGTTCCCCCGGGCTGTGGTCCTCGCGCCGGATCGCCGGGGCCCGCGAACCCGGGGCCCACCGGCATCTCGTGCTTCGCGGTGCCTGCCTGGTAGGCCGAGGCCATGGCCCGGGCGCGTTCATCCGCGGCTTCGTTGAGGTCATGACCCGCGTGGCCCTTGACCCACTCGAAGTCCACGATGCGCCCTGACATTTCACGGTCCAGGGCCTTCATGATCTCCACGTTGAGAACGGGTTTGCCGTCCTTCTTCTTCCATCCCTTCTTCTTCCATCCCGGCATCCACTTGGTGATGGAATTGATGACGTACTGGCTGTCGCACAGGATCTTGAGGGGCTCATCCGGTATGTGCCGAGTTGATTCCAGAAGGTTCAGGACTGCGGTGAGTTCACCCATGTTGTTGGTGCCGTGGTCCCAACCACCCGCGCGCCAGGTGTTCTCGTCAATGAACCAGGCCCATCCGGCGGGACCGGGATTTCCCAGGGCAGAACCGTCCGCCGCAGCAATAATTGTCATGCGATCATCTTTGCAAACGACTCCGACAGGCAGTAGCTTCCTCCTGGTCCCCCTCGGTTCGGGCGCGGGCGCACGACAAAGCCCCCGGAACGCCAACTCAATGGCGTCCCGGGGGCTTTGTCAGAGCTGGACCGCGCGAGGCGATCGAGCGTGCCCCGGGGCGGTACTTACATCATGCCGCCCATGCCACCCATGGGATCCGCACCGGCACCGGCCGGAGCCTCGGGCTCGGGCTTGTCGGCCACCACGGCTTCGGTGGTGAGGAACAGACCGGCAATGGAGGCCGCGTTCTGCAGGGCAGAACGGGTCACCTTGACCGGGTCGTTGATCCCCGCGGCCATCAGGTCGGTGTACTCACCGGTTGCGGCGTTGAGACCGTGGCCGGTCTGCAGACCGCGCACCTTGTCGACCACCACACCGGGCTCCATGCCGGCGTTCGCGGCAATCTGCTTGAGCGGTGCGTCGATGGCAACCTTGACGATGTTGGCACCGGTGGCTTCGTCACCGGTCAGCTGCAACTTGTCGAAGGCCTTCTGGCCGGACTGAATGAGTGCCACGCCGCCACCGGCCACGATGCCCTCTTCAACGGCAGCCTTGGCGTTACGCACGGCATCCTCAATGCGGTGCTTGCGTTCCTTGAGCTCCACCTCGGTAGCGGCACCGGCCTTGAGGACTGCCACGCCCCCGGCCAGCTTGGCCAAGCGCTCCTGCAGCTTCTCGCGGTCGTAGTCCGAATCCGAGTTGGCGATCTCGGCGCGGATCTGAGCCACGCGGCCTTCGATCTCGTCCTGGGTGCCGGCGCCGTCGACGATGGTTGTCTCGTCCTTGGTGACGACCACCTTGCGGGCCGTGCCCAGCAGGTCCAGGGTCGCCGACTCCAGGGACAGGCCGACCTCTTCGGTGATGACCTGACCGCCGGTGAGGATGGCGATGTCAGCCAGCTGGGCCTTTCGACGGTCGCCGAAGCCGGGGGCCTTGACGGCCACGGACTTCACGGCACCGCGCATCTTGTTCAGCACGAGCATGGCCAAGGCCTCGCCCTCGACGTCCTCCGCGATGATCAACAGCGGCTTGGAAGCCTGCATGACCTTCTCCAGAACGGGGACCAGGTCCTTCACGTTGGAGATCTTGGAGTTGACGATCAGGATGTAGGGATCCTCGAGGACCGCTTCCTGGCGGTCGGCGTCGGTCACGAAGTAACCGGACAAGTAGCCCTTGTCGAAGCGCATGCCCTCGGTCAGCTCGAGGTCCAACCCAAAGGTGTTGGACTCCTCGACCGTGATGACACCTTCCTTGCCGACCTTTTCCATGGCGGCGGCAATGAGCTTGCCGATCTCGGGGTCAGCGGCGGAGATCGACGCGGTGGCAGCGATCTCTTCCTCGGTCTCGATCTCCTTGGCCGAGGACAGCAGTTCCTCAGTCACGGCGGCAACGGCCTTCTCGATACCGCGCTTGAGCGACAGCGGGTCGGCGCCGGCGGCTACGTTGCGCAGGCCTTCCTTGACCAGGGCCTGTGCGAGCACGGTGGCCGTGGTGGTGCCGTCACCGGCAATGTCGTCGGTCTTCTTGGCAACTTCCTTGACGAGCTCGGCACCGATCTTCTCGTACGGGTCCTCGAGCTCGATTTCCTTGGCGATCGACACACCATCGTTGGTGATGGTGGGAGCGCCCCAGGCCTTCTCCAGAACAACGTTGCGTCCGCGCGGGCCAAGGGTCACCTTGACGGCGTCGGCCAGGGTGTTCAGACCCCGCTCGAGCCCGCGGCGTGCCTCTTCGTCAAATGCGATCATCTTTGCCATGTGTTGCGTCCCTCCTGGACGGTTGACAAACAAATCTGTTCATCACGATGCCCGCGACGGACGATGGTTCGCACGGGTCCTCACCCGCATGAACGCACCTCACCGTGATGGATGGTATCCACCCATTCGCGTGAGTGGGCCTCCCCCGGACCCGGGTTTAGCAGTCCACTCAACTGAGTGCTAAGTCAATACTGGCACTCGACCACGGAGAGTGCAAACATCTTGAGTCAAGAAAACTCAGGTTTCATCCGGGACTGAGGGACCACGGAGTGCTGCCGGTCAGTTACCCGGCGTGGCTACTGCCACCGTTGCGGGTTCCTGTCCCATGCCTGTGCCACCGTCGGCCTGCCCGCCTCGGGCACCCCCCGACTGGGCGTCGGTTCCCGGAACGGTATCCACGGCCGAACCGGATTCTTCCCGTGTGCCCGATTCCTCCGCCGCGCCGTCGCCGGTGTCCGGTAGGGGCACCTGCTCCACTGGCGCTTCAGGGGCGGCCGGAGCCTCGGGAGGTGCCGCGGGTGCCTCGAACGCCGGCGGAGCGGCGGGCACTTCCGGGGCTGCGGGCTGTTCCGAACCGGGCTGGACCCCGTTGTCCGGAGCAACGGGTGCTTCGGGGGCGGCCGGGGTTGCGGGCTGTTCCGGTGACGCCGTGGGGCTCTGTGACGGGGAGGGTTCGGCGGTGCTGGTAGTGATGTTCCCCGAGGGCGCGGGGGAATTTTCCACCGCGTCCTGGGCCGTACGCGGTGCGTTGACGAACGCAACCGCGCCGACGGTGAGCGCCAGAATTCCCGCTCCGACTATGGCGAGGAATCCTTTACGAGAACCGGTGCGCGCCCGAGGGTTATGACCCCGGTGGGCACCTTGACGCGTTCCGTCCTCGGGAACGTCGTCGAATTCGTCACGGGGGTATTCACTCATTGTCCATACTTCCGGTCAGCCACGATTTGCCTCTACTATCCCACGGCCGCGGGCGTTGTCCTACCCCGTCAGCGCTGCCTGGCCCGGCGTAATCGCGAAATGAGCATGGGAGCGAACCGGGCGGCGTCGTCCCGGTCGATCAGCGCATTGAGGCGCTGATAGTAATTGACGGGGCTGAGCCCCAATCGTTGCCGAATGGCCGACTCCTTGGCCCCGCGATATTTCCAGTGTTCGGCTTCGAGCTGCAGGATGGCCTTGTCCAGTGCATCAAGCCCGTTGTCCGGTTCAGCCATGAGAGCCACCATAACCGGTAATCTCATACCCGTTATCCGCACCCGTTATCGATCGGAGACCAGCTCATGTCAGAACCTCGTCCCCTGCACGAGATCATGAGCGATGACTGGGCCCGGGCGCTGCAGCCCGTGGAGTCCACCATTCGTGAGATGGGGGAATTCCTGCGAGCCGAGCATGCTGCCGGGCATCGCACCTTCCCGAGCGGAGACAACATCTTTCGCGCATTTCGCGAACCGATGTCCCGGGTGAAGGTCTTGATCGTGGGGCAGGATCCGTACCCGACCCCGGGACATGCCATGGGGCTCTCGTTCTCGGTGCAACCGCAGGTTCGCCCCATCGCCAGGTCCCTGCAGAACATTTACAAGGAACTGAACACCGATCTGGGGATCACCCCGCCGGAGCACGGCGACCTCTCTTCGTGGTCCGAGCAGGGGGTCATGCTGTTGAACAGGGCCCTGACCGTGCGGGAGGGCGCTCCCGCATCACACCGCGGCAAGGGGTGGGAAACCGTCACGGAATGCGCAATCAAGGCACTGGCCCAACGAGGAACCCCCCTGGTCGCAATCTTGTGGGGTCGCGACGCCCGCGACACCAAACAGTGGCTGGCAGGGGCACCCACAGTCGAATCTGTGCACCCCTCCCCGCTGTCCGCGGCAAGGGGATTCTTCGGTTCGCGCCCGTTCTCCCAAACCAATGAGCTTCTTGCGAACCAGGGTGCCCAACCCGTCAACTGGACGATCGCCGATTAGGATCACCTAGGCTGGGGAGATGGAGAAGACCACTGCGCGGAAGCCGCGGAAACCACAGCTCAACCTCGAGGTGACCGAGCGCCGGGAGCTGTCCCCGGGCATGGTCCGCGTGGTGTGCCGGATCGCCAATCACGCGGATTACCAGGACATTGTTCCTCCGGAGAAGTACGTCAAACTGGTGTTCTTCTCCGACGCCACGCTGGCCGACATTCCCTCCGGAGAGTTCCCCGATTACTGGAGCCTGCGCGATGCCGCGGCACCTGAGGACCTCCCCGTCACCCGCCATATGACGCTGCGTCGGTACGACGCCGCCGCCGGCACCGTATGGATCGATGTCGCCCTGCACGGCACGGAGGGGCACGCGGGACCGTGGGCCGCGACGGCCAAGCCCGGCGATCGTCTGGTGGCCGTCGGGCCGGGTGGCAAATGGGAACCCGATCCGGATGCCTCCTGGACGCTGCTGGCCGGGGACGAGGCCGCGATCCCCGCGGTGCTCGCCAATGTGGAATCCCTCCCGGACACGGCGGAGGGGTTGGCGATTCTCGAGGTGCAGGATCCCGCGCACCGCCACGATCTCAGCGGAGTCACAGTGCCGGAGGGCGTACGGATCCAATGGGTCTACCGGTCAAGCCACCAGCAGGATGAACGCGCCCTCGTGTTGGCCGTGTCCCGGGCCCCGTGGCCCGAGGACCTGTCCGGCATTCAGGTCTTCGTCCACGGCGAGCGCGAGGCCATGAAAGAGGTCCGCAAGGAGTTGTTCGACCGCCGCAACCTGGATCGATCTCAGGTCTCACTGTCCGGGTACTGGGCCGCCGGCCGTACGGAAGACCTCTTCCAGGCCGAGAAGAAGCTCCCCGTGGGGAAAATTCTCTAGCCCTCAGCGGCGCCGGTTCCGCCGGTGCGAGAAGATCTGCATGCGCTCCAGGAACGGGCGCATCAGGTAGTTTCCGAGCACCACACCCGAGGCCATCATGACAATCGATGCCATGGCGTTGATCAGCCCGGTGAAGCCGGTGCCCGCGGTGTCTGCCTCTACGGTGATCGCGTACATGCCGCGGAAAATGGACAACCCCGGCAGCAGGTAGGTCATCGCGGGGATGGCGAGAATGGTTTGCGGAATCCGTGAACGAGCCGCCAGCAATGCGGCAACGCAGCCCGTGGTCACGGCGCCGAGAGCCGTGTCCAGGCGGGCGCCCAGTCCGTACTCGCCACCCACATGGAACACCAACAGCCCTGCCAGGGCGGCAAGAACCGCGGGGAAGATGTGCCGTGGTTTGGCCTGCATGGTCACGGCCACCAAAGCCGTGGAAATGAGCATGAAAACCGTGTTGGTCACTGCATCCGGTGAGGTGAACGAGGATTGCGACACGTCGATGCGTGGCACGCCCAGGTAGCCGGCCAACGCGATACCCACGGCGATCCCGGCGATGATGCCGAGGAACGCCAATGATGTGGACAGCAAACGCCCCACAGCGGTCACTGGGAAGCCATTGATGGCGTCCTGCATGGTCGAGACCATGCGGGTAGTGGGCAGCAGCATGATGATGCCACCGGCAATGACTCTGGGCGGTGACAGGTCCACGCCCAGGGCGGAAATCCCCATGGCCGCGAGCGTCACAATCAATGCATTTGCGGCCAGGGCGAAGAACTCGGGAATACGCCAGGCACCGAGTTTCGCGGACACCAACTGCACGAGCACCGAGGACACCGCCGCCACCAGGGCACCGGCAGCTCCGCCGCCGATCGCCATGGTGATGGTGGCCGCCGCGACCACGGTTGCCAACCACACGGTCCACTTGGGATATGGCTTGGGTTTGGAATTGATGATTGACAGTTGCCGCTCGGCTTCCTTGAGCGGCATGGTCCCCTCGATGATGCGTGTGACCAGTTGGTGCGAATTGGCCAGACCCGCGTAGTTGTCCGTCCACGAGCGCACCACGCGCATGACCGTGTGACTGTAGGTGTTGGGATCGTCCAGGACGTCCTGGCTGGTCCGGGGACCGCTGATTTGTCCCGTGCTCTCCGTGTTGTGGCCCTCCGCGGTCAGCTTTCCCGTCTCGGTGATCTCGGCGACGTAGTTTATGGTCACCGACTGGTTGGTGATGTCCACCTCAAGATTTTCCACCCCGTAGGTCGCGCACACGGCAATGATCGCGTTCTCCACGTCCAGGGCATCGGCACCGTAGTGGAACATGGTCTCGGCCAGCCGCAGCGCAAAATTCAGGGTGCGTCGAGCCTGCCGGTCGCTGCTGTCCCCGAACCGTCTGAGGTTGTGGAACGGCGTAGCCGTGAGTCGGTCCACCACGCGCATGGGTGCGGTCGGGGCGGCGTCGCCCCAGATGATGGACCGTAACTTCTCCTTGGACGATTGCACCGCCCGCGTGCGGGTCGAGGGATAGGCGCCCCGCAGCACCGTGGTGGTGGCCGGGGCCGGCTCGTGGGGCACGCCCGATGTATCTGGCCGTTCCACGGCTGTGGTTTGTCCGGACCCACGGCGAGAAATCTGCGTGACGGGCCTGGTGGCGGCGGCAGCTTGAGAACGCGGTGTCGCCCCGGCCTTATCGGCCTCGATCTGGCCGGGAGTCAGCACCGGCAGCGCACCGACCTGGGAGGACACCGCCCCGTCCTGAGCGGCAACCGATTGCTGGGGCGAGACCGCTGGCTGCACTCCACTCGCGAGCCGAGCGCGGGTTTGTGCCTGGGCGGCCTGGGTCTCCGTGGGTCTGACCAATGATGCCGGGAATCCATGCATGGTGACCGGGCGGGCCGCACCGGTCAGGGAGGTGTCACCACCGGGTCCGAACGGTTCTCCGTCCTGGAATTCGAGGCCGGCCGCGGCCCCCGACGCCGGGTACCCGTGATGGGAAAGCTCCCGAAGTTGTTCGGTCACGCTCACAGTCGTTGGACCTCCCTGACCCCGCGGGTACTGCTAGTGATGTCTTACGGTGTACGGACGGGTTTCAAGCCATCACGAATCAGTAGAACGGCTGCCCGGTCCTGCGTACCCAGAGCTGGCGCTGTACCTTCTCACCAATGTTGGCCCACATTGCATACTTGGCCTTGTTGAGGGGCTGATCCCACACTCCTACGTAGTCCACGACCGTCTTGGTGAAGCTGGTCTTGAACAAACCCAGACCGTAGTAATGGTGATCCTTGTTCTTGAGCTGATCGCTGGGAGGGGTACCGCAGAAGTCGTACTGTTCGATGTCGCACTCGTCCTTGAGGTCCAGGATGGCCCGCCATTGCACCAAGTGGGAATCGCCGTACTGCTTACGGCGCGGTGTGGAACCGCCGTCCTTGTACGTGCCCTTGGAGCCATACGCGATCACGTACGCTCCCACGGAGGGCTCGTCGTCCTCATACGTGAAGTACAGCCGCCCCTGACCCCGCTCGGCAAAATTGGTCCAGAACGCGCGGTAGTACTCATAGGAACGCAGCGTGACCTTGGCGTGTCCCTGACCCACGGAATCCATGAGCGCGTACATGGCGCGCATGTTCTCCTCGGTGAGCTCCACACGCTCCACCTCACAGCCTTCGCGGGTGGCGCGGCGCACGGCGTTACGTCCACGCGAGTGCAGGGACTTGAGCAGCGCCTTCTCATCCGGGGTGGTGTCAAGTACCGCGGTGGAATCATTGGGCTGGATCTCAAAGGACTTCACGAGCCCGCAGCGAGCGAGTAGACCGCTCGCGTAGTCGGAGGCAAGGATCTCGGGTTCGTACTTGATGGCGAACACGCCCTTGGCGGCACCCGCCACGAACTTCCTGTTGGCCTCGACGATCGCGGGCATGTCGTCGATGGACTCCACGTCCGGTCCCTTGATCATGTACCAGATCCTGCCCAGGCCCGGGACGCTCTTTTCGAGGGCCAGGTTGTAGCTGGGTTGAGAACCATCCGTGGCCTCGTAGACCACGTAACGCGGCGCCCACCCGTGGTCCTTCTTGACCTCCGCGAAAGCCCGGGACTGCAACAGGTTGCCGCCGGAGGGATTGGCCGTGACGTGGGAGTCCCACCCGCGGATTTCTTCATCGGTGGCAAAGCGTGCCGTGAATTCTCGCAAGGCTCTCTCAATCCTGGTTCTGTGACTGATGACGCAGCGCCGGAGGCGACGCCGCAGTCAGCGACGCCGCCTCCGAGTGGCTGACAGGACTCTAGTCTACGTCCGGGCTGACACTATCCTCGTCCCCAGGATCCACGTGGTCGTCGCGTGTGCCGGGGTCCCGCACCGTGTGCTGAGCGCCGGGTGCCGTGCCGGGCTGTCCCTCGGGGCGGTTGGTCGTGCCCGCATTGCTCTGCCCCGTGCCCTGAGCGGTCGTGCGCGTGGGTTGGGCAGTTCGGTCCCGCGCAGTGGCCGAGACGGAGCCCCGGTTGGCGCCGGCCATGGCCATTTCGCGGCCCTCCGTGGCTTCGCCCCGGCCCGTGAATTCGGTGCGGTCGTTGTACACGTACTTACCCGGGTGCCCGGAGGTGAAGCGATCCGGGTTGGCGTACTCCCAGTCCTCGCCCCAGCCGCCCTCAACACCCTCGAACAATTCGCCGCGGCCGAGCCAGCGGTACAGCGATTCGTACGAGATGCTCTCCGTCGCGGTGATCCGACGGCGTAGCATCTCGCGGGTCATTTGCTCCGGACGGTCACAGCCCATGGTGGCGATGATCTGCCCGGTCTCCTCAACGGTCAGGCGGTGGTAACGCTCCACCCGGTCACCCTTGGAAGCAACGTCCAGGGCCTGGTACAACCGCGGATCCTGAGTCGCCACGCCCACGGGGCACTTGTTCGTGTGACATTTCTGCGCCTGAATGCAGCCGACGGCCATCATCATGGCGCGAGCGCTCATGCAGAAATCCGCGCCCTGAATGATGTGACGCACAATGTCGTGACCGGAAATCACCTTGCCCGCGGCACCGATCTTGATGCGGTCGCGCAGACCGGAGCCGACCAGGGCGTTGTGCAGTAGGATCACGCCCTCGGTCAGCGGGGTACCCACGTGGTCCTGGTACTCGAGGGGGGCGGCGCCGGTGCCGCCCTCGGAGCCGTCCACAATGATGAAGTCCGGGGTGGTCTTCTCTTCGATCATGGCCTTACAGATCGCCAGGATCTCCACGCGTGAGCCGATGCACAGCTTGAAGCCGATGGGCTTGCCGTTGGACAGTTCACGCAACTGCGCTATGAAGCGAACCAGTTCGCGGGGTGTGGTGAAGGCGGAGTGGCTTGCCGGGGAAATACAGGTTTCTCCCACGGGCACCCCGCGGGCTTCGGCAATCTCCGCCGTGACCTTGGTACCGGGCAGCACACCGCCCAGGCCGGGCTTGGCGCCCTGGGACAGCTTGATCGTAATGGCCTTGACCTGTTCCAGGTTGGACTTCTCCCGGAACTTCTCCGGGTCGAAGCGCCCGTCCGCGGTGCGGGTGCCAAAGTACCCCGAGCCGAATTCCCAGATGAGGTCGGCACCGTACTGCAGGTGGTACTGGGTGAGTCCGCCTTCACCGGTTTCATGTGCAAACCCTCCCTGCGCAGCACCCTTGTTCATGGCGAGAACGGCGTTCTTGGACAGCGATCCGAAGCTCATGGCGGAGATGTTGAGCAGCGAGGCGTCGTAGGGCTGCGTGCAGTCCGGACCACCCAAGCGCACGCGGTGCTCCACTTCGGGAGCGGCCTTGGGCGCAATGGACTGGACGAAGTATTCGTAACCGGGCTGATTGACGTTGAGTTCCGTGCCAAAGGCCTTGTCGCCCTTGAAGCCTTTGGCGCGCGAGTAGATCAATGAGCGCTGATCGCGGTTGAACGGTTTGCCGTCCCAGTTGCGCTCAATGAAGTACTGCTGGATCTCGGGACGGATCTCTTCCAGGAAGTACCGCGCGCGCCCCAGGAGCGGGAAGTTCCGTAGGATCGCGTGCCGGCGTTGGGAGGCGTCACGGATGCCCACGATCAGCAGCAGGATGGACAGCACGGCGGGGATCCACCATCCCCAGGGGCCGAACACCGCGGCCGTCACGGTGACGATCACCGCCGCGATGAGGGTAGCCAAAATGAGAATTCGCACCATGGCATCACCGTACTCCCGAATCGGGCATCGCGGGCGATGTGACCGCCTGTACGGCATATCGGGCACTGCGATCCGCAGTGCCCGATATGTTACTTCTTGAGTGGCTTAGTGAACAGAATTATTATTCCGCATCGTGGTCGGTCTCGATGATGGAGACCAGGTGGTCGAGGGCCTCGTCGGCGCCGTCGCCGTCCGCAGCGAGAATTACTTTGTCCCCGTGGGACGCCCCCAGGGACATCAAGGACAGTACCGAAGCGGCGTCCATGCCGTCCTCGGTGTCCTCTCCCTCGGAGCGGATGGTGATTTCCAGGTTTTCGTACTCACCGGCGGCCTCCGCGAAGATCGCTGCCGGCCGTGCGTGCAGCCCCACTCGTGAGGCCACGGTTGCCGTGCGTTCTGCCATTGCAACTCCTCATTGTTGGCGCTCGTCCGGGCAGACCCCGGGCAAGACTTGTTTCCCATTGTGTTCGGTTTATCCGCGGATGTCTCCGCGCACACCTCATGTTTCGCTCAGAGTCCCAGTTCTTCCAGGACGGGCAACTGGGCGCGAACCGCCTCGCGTGCTTCGTGGGCGCTCGTTGCGTGCAGCGCGGTGTGCGCCACACTGCGAGCACGCTCGAGATCCACACGGGCCAGCACCGCGGCCACGGCCGCCAGCGAGCGCGGGCTCATGGACAGGGTGTCCACGCCCAGACCCACCAGCACCACGGCCAGCGCCGGGTCCGCGGCGGCTTCACCGCAGACGCCCACGTTCTTGTGGACACCCGATTCCGACGACGCCGCCCGCGCGCCCGCCGCGGTGCGCTCGATCATGCGCAGCACGGCCGGCTGCCACGGCGAGTTGAGCTCCGCCAACGAACCGAGCATGCGGTCCGCGGCCATCGTGTACTGGGTGAGGTCGTTGGTACCCAGGGACACGAAGTCCACCCGGTCCAGGATCTGTTCGGCCGTGATCGCGGCGGCCGGGGTTTCGACCATTACGCCGGAGACCGCCAAACCCGCCGCGTGGACGAGCTCGGCGAAATGCGCCGACTCCCCCGCCGTGGAAATCATGGGCGCCATGACCCACACGTTCGCCTCGGTCTGTTGCGCGGCGGCCGCAATGGCCCGCAGCTGCCGTTCCAGAACACCCGGGGTGGTCCAGTCCGTGCGGTAGCCGCGCACCCCCAACGCGGGGTTGGGTTCGGTGGTGTCCGTGAGGAACGGCAGGGGCTTGTCCGCGCCGGCGTCCAGGGTACGCACCACGATCTTGGCCGAACCGAAGGCTTGGAAGATTTCCACGTAGGACTCGGTCTGCTCCTCCACGGTGGGTTCGGTGTCCCGGCCCAGGAAGCAGAACTCGGTGCGCAACAAACCCACGCCCTGGGCTCCGGCGGCCGCTGCCGCACGAGCGTCGTCGGCGGTTCCCACGTTGGCGAGCAGCGGGACCTCGGTGCCATCGGCGAGCGCGCCGTGGCCGTCGAAGCTCGCCAATTGCTCCGAGACCCTGTGCCACGCGGCGACCGCTTGCTCCTGCTCGGTTCGCGGATGGGACACGATCGATCCGGCCGCCCCGTCCACGAACACCGTGGTACCGGACTCGATGTCGGTCACACCCGTGGCCGCCACCACGGCGGGCAGGCCCAGGTTACGAGCCAGGATCGCGGTGTGTGACTGCGGCCCGCCCGATGACGTGACCAGTGCGACCACCGTCCGCGGGTCGAGCACAGCGGTGTCTGCCGGGGCGAGGTCCTCGGCAGCCAGCACGAACGGTTCGGTGCGTTGCGGCACCCCCGGGGCGGGCATCCCGCGCAGTTCGGCCACGATGCGGGCGCGCACATCCTCGATGTCCGCGGCGCGCTCGGCCATGTAACCGCCCATGGCACGCATCTGGTCCGCATACCCGGATGCGGCGTCCCACAGGGCGCGTTCCGGGCTCAGGGAATGGTTGCGCACCAACTTGGCGGCGTTCTTGATGAGGGCTTTGTCCCCCGCCATGAGTGCGGTGGCCTTGAGGACCTCCGCCGCGGCCTCGGAACGGGCGCGCTCGGCACGTTCCTTCAACTCGGTTTTCACCGATGTGGCGGCCTCACTCAGACGCTCGACGGCGCTCTCGGGGTCCCCCGTGAGCGCCTCCCCCTCCGGGGGAGCCGCGACCGGCGGAGCCATGGGGATCAGCGGCGCGATCACGCGACCGGGGCTGACGCCCACACCCGTGTAGCGCAGCTGCGTGCTGTCGGTTTCGGACGGTGAGTAATCCATGTCGTTCACACCTTTATGCGTTGACAGGAGCTGGTTCGGAAACGGTGGCCTCGGCAACGCGCTTGCGCGCATTACCGATGTGCTTGAACGCGATCACGGTAACAGCGGTGACCACGGTGCCCACCAGGATGGCGGCAATGAAGCCGAGGAAGTTACCGATGACCAGGAAGACCCAGATGCCACCGTGCGGTGCAGCGGAGGTCACCCCGAGGGCCATGGTCATCGCGCCGGTGACCACCCCGCCCAGCATGGACGCGGGCAGTACACGCAACGGATCCGCCGCGGCGAAGGGAATGGCGCCCTCTGAGATGAAGGACGCTCCCAGCAGCCACGATGCCTTGCCGTTCTCGCGTTCCTGTTCCGTGAAGTACTTGCGACCGAGCACCGTGGAAGCCAACGCCAGACCCAACGGGGGCACCATGCCCGCCGCCATCACGGTAGCCATGATTTCCTGCGGAGCGGTATTGGCAACGGTTGCGGCTCCCAGGCCTGCTGCGGCGAACGAATAGGCCACCTTGTTGATGGGTCCGCCCAGGTCGGAGCACATCATCAGGCCGAGCACGGCGCCCAGGGCAATGGCGGAGGCGCCCGTCATGCCGGTCAGCAGGGACGTCAGCCACTCCATGAACAGGGCGATGGGCCCACCGATGAGGAAGAACATGAGGCCACCGGCGAACAACGTGGCCAACAGCGGGATGATCACCACGGGCATGAGCGAGCCCAGCCAGCGCGGCAACCTGGGCAACGTGAGCCAGTAGGCGCACAGGCCCGCCAGCAAACCACCCACGATGCCGCCGATGAAACCGGCACCCATGAAGTTCGCCACCAGTCCCACGGTGAAGCCCGGGGCGATACCGGGGCGGTCGGCCAGCCCGTAGGCGATGTACGCCGCGAGTGCCGGTACCAGCAAACTCATGGACAGGTTGCCGATCTTGAACAGCACCGCCGCGATGTACATCCCCAGCGAGACGTCGCCCAGGTTACCCAGCGACGAGGTCGTGAGAATCGTGTCCGCTTGTTGAGCCACCGCAATGGGGTCACCAATGATGAACGAGAGGGCCATGAGCAGACCGCCCGCGGCCACGAACGGGATCATGTAGCTGACACCGGTCATCACGGCCTTGCGGATGCGGGTGCCCCACCCTTCGGTGGCGTCCGATGTCTGACTTGCGTTCGACTGATCACCGCTGACGCGCTTGGCGTCGGGATTGTCCGCGGCGGCCAATGCCTCGTCAATCATTTCACGGGGCTCGTCGATACCACGTTTGACCGCCGAGGCGATGTACGGCAGTCCCGCGAACCGGGAGCGCTCGCGCACGTCCACGTCGGTCGCGAAAATGACGGCTTCCGCATTGCGGATCACAGACGGGTCCAGCCGAGTGGCGCCCCCCGAACCCTGGGTCTCGACCTGCAGGTCCACACCCATTTCGTCCGCGGTGTTCTTGAGCGAATCCGCCGCCATGTAGGTGTGAGCAATACCGGTGGGGCAGGCGGTGACCGCCACGAGTTTGCGGGGGCCACCCTCGCCGGCGCCCTGCGAGGCGGCGTCCCTAGAGGCGTTGTCCTGCGCCACGGCGTTGGGGCCCGCCACCGCCGCAGCGGCAGCGGTGGAACCCGCCGCTGCGCCAACGCTATCGGTTGCCTTCTCATCGGTGGGAGCGGCGTCGGCAGGTGCGCCCAGGCCCAGGGCATCGTCCACGAGCTCGACCACGCGCTCGGGTGACTCGGCTTCGCGCAGGGAGGCCACGAACGGCTTCTTCATGAGCGAGCGCGCCAACTTGGACAGCAGTTTGAGGTGGGCCTGATCAGCGCCGGCGGGCGCTGCAATGAAGAACAGGATGTCCGCGGGCCCGTCCTTGGCGCCGAAATCGACGGGCGGGTGCAGCCGCGCCATGACCAGGGTGGCCTGCGTGACAGCCTCGGAACGGCAGTGCGGAATGCCGATGCCGCCGGGGATACCGGTGGCGTTCTTGGCTTCGCGGGCCAGGGCATCGGCAGCCAGCGCGTCCGCGTTCTCGGCCCGGCCTTCCGTGTGAACCGTGTTCGCGAGTTCGCGAATCACGTCTTCCGTGGTGTTACCCAGGTTTTGGTCCAGCAAGACCAACCTGGGGTTGATGAGATCCGACATAGGTGCTCCTTGTGGTGTACGCGGTGTGCGTGGGCGGGCCGACCCGGCCCTAGGTCAGTTGCAGAGCCGTCACGGTCACGGCTTGCGGTGTGGTGTGGTCAAGTGATGGCATTTCCGTACCGGGCAGAGCTGCCGCGGCGGACCCGTGTGCCACTGCCTGCCGGAGGCAGTTCTGCGGTGATTCCCCCCGCACATGGGCGATGAGGTATCCGGTCAGCGCGCTGTCGCCCGCACCCACCGTGGATTTCACGGCCACGGGTTGGTGTACCGCGTGCCAGGCGCCGTCCCGTGTCACCAGGACAGCCCCGTTGCCTCCCAGGGTGCACAACACGGCGCGCACCCCGCGTTCGATCAGGGCGTGCGCTGCCGACGCCGCCGCGGCCGGGTCCGCTTCGAGAACGTCACCGTCCGTGCGGCCCAGCAGTTCGGCCAGTTCCTCGCCGTTGGGCTTGATGATGTCCGGCTGGGTGTCAGCGGTCTCGGACACCGCTTCGGCCATGGGACGCCCGGACGTGTCCACGGCAATTCGTGGTGCTGCACTGCCCAGACCCGCACGCACGCGGTTGATGATGTGCGCGTAGATGTTGGGAGCGGGTCCGGGCGGGATCGATCCGGCCAGTACCAGCCACTGAGCTCCGGCGCCGCGGGAGATCAACTGGTCGATGATGCGGTCCACGGTGCCGGAATCCAGCTCGGGGCCGGGTTCGTTGATCTTGGTCGTGGTGCCGTCCGGTTCGGTCACGGTGATGTTGGAACGCAACGGCGCTCCGATGGAGACCGCCTCATAGCGGACGCCTGCCTGGTCCAGCCCGGTCAACAGCGGGTCGTTGCTGTCACCGGGAACCACGGCCAGGGTCGGTTCCCCGCTGAGCTCCAGCGCTCGGGAGATGTTCACCCCCTTGCCTCCGGGATCCTGACGGGTTCGCACGGCGCGTTGCACCTGGCCGCGCCGCAACGGGGCGTCCAATTCAACGGCGCGGTCGATTGACGGGTTGAGTGTCACGGTGATGATCACGCGACAATCACCTCCACATTGGCTTCTTCGAGCGCGCGGGAGAGTTCGACTCCCGGAGCCCGATCGGTGATAAAGGTGTCTATTTCGGGCAGGGAACAGAACTTCATGAGGGTTTCCCTGTCCTGTTTGCTGTGGTCACAGACGGCCACGACCCGTCGAGCGCCCCGCACGATGGCCGTTTTCACCACGGCTTCAATGGGGTCCGGGGTGGAAAGTCCGAATTGGGCATGGATACCGTTGCAACCCACCACGGCAATGTCCGGGCGCAGTTGCTCGTAATGCTGACTGGCTCGCGCACCGGTGGCTGCCCACGTCAATTTGCGAATCCGCCCGCCCACCAGCTCCAGGCCGATGCCGTCCGTGTCAGCGAGCTTGGCCGCGATGTGGAGGGCGTGGGTGATGATCAGGCGTTCCTGGCCGCCCGACAAACCATTGTCACGGTTCAGCAGAAGATCAGCCACCATCTCCACGGTGGATCCGGCGTCCAGCACCACCGCGCCCGCACCCGAATCGTCCAAGACGTCGAGGGTGGCCGCCGCGATCCGCCGCTTCTCCGCGGCGTTGATGCGTTGGCGCGAATCGATCCCCTGCTCCCCACTGGTGGATTGATCCGCGGACACGGCGCCCCCGTGCACGCGGCGCAACTTCCCGGTTTTCTCGAGCACCGCAAGATCGCGCCGCACGGTTTCCATGGTCACCGAGAATCGCTTGGCCAGCTCCGCGCCGTTGACACGACGGGACTGGGCCACGTGACGGGCGATCTCTTCTTGACGTTCCTCAGCGAACATTTTCACCTCACGGTTGGGGCTGCGACAGTGGTTCCCCGCTATGTGATGTGAGCTTATGTGTGTTTATGTGGTTTTGCTAGCCCCTAGGCGGCACCAATTGCCATGAGTCCCAATAAGACGATGTTGAGCACCACCACGATCCCGGCACTGGCCCACCCGAACCCCGAGAGCAACGGGCCGTTCGTGAAGTGCCCGAGCAGGCGGCGTCGTCCGGTGAACCAGACGAGCGGGACCAATGCGAACGCGATCCCGAAGCTCAGAACCACCTGGCTACCCACGAGCGCTGCCGTGGGCTCGACACCCACCGCGAGCAGGATCACCGCCGGAATCATGGTGAAGATCCTGCGAGCGAACAACGGGATGTGCCGATGTAGCAAACCGGCCGTCACCACGTCGCCGGCGTAGGAACCCACCGCCGTGGACGCCAGCCCGGAGGCCAACAAACCCACCGCGAAAACTACGCCAACGGCGGGCCCGAGAGCCTCCGCGATGGCCGCATGGGCACCCTCGATCGTGTCGGTGCCGTCCACCCCGTAGAGGTTGCGCGCCGCCAACAGCAACATGCCCATGTTGACCGAGCCGGCGACAACCAAGGCGATCACGACATCCACCCGGGTGGCACGCAACAGGTACCGCGTGTGCTGCGCACCGTGAGCTCCCCCGTGTCGGTCACGGGACAATGCCGAGTGCAGGTAGATCGCGTGGGGCATGACCGTGGCCCCCAACATGCTCGCCGCCAACACCAGGGACTGCGAGCCCTCCAACCGCGGTACCATGCCGCCCAGAACTCCGCCCGCTTCGGGCGGTGCCACCACCAATCCCGCGAGGAACCCCGCCGTGATGACGCCCAGCATGGACACGATGACCGTTTCGAAAACCCGCTGCCCGCGGCGATTCTGAACGGATAACACGGTCATCGAGATCACGGCGACAAGCACACCACCCAGCGGCAGAGGAACCCCGAACAGCAGCCACAGGGCAAGCGCTCCACCGATCACTTCCGCGACGTCCGTGGCCACCGCCATCAGTTCGGCCTGGACCCAGTAGGCCAGGCGCGCCTTGCGGGGCAGCGACTCCCCCACGACCTCCGGGAGGGACTTCCCCGTGACGATGCCCAGCTTGGCCGAGAGGTACTGGATCACCATGGCCATCACGTTGGCGATCACCAGCACCCAGACCAACAGGTACCCGAAACTTGCGCCCGCACTCACGTTGGCGGCCACATTCCCCGGATCCACGTAGGCGATGGCCGCCACGAAAGCCGGGCCCAGCGCGGTCACGAGAGGGCTGCCGGTCGACCGGGCTCGGACCCGCGTTCTGCGGTTGAGCATTGCGGCTCCTTGGACTCGACTGCAAAGTTTCGGTGAACCGAAACTTTAGCCGGTCTTCGGGTCCGAGCCCAGGCGTATCCTGTGTGAGATAGCCGAGCGTCGCTCGCTAGGAACACAGTCAGGACCCCACATGCTGCTGCGTTTATTGCGCACCTATTCCCGCGCCTACCGGCCCTGGATCATCGCCGTACTGATTTTCCAGTTGACGGCCACCATCGCCACTCTGTATCTACCGAGCCTCAACGCCCGAATCATTGATCAGGGTGTGGCCCGCGGTGACACCGATTTCATTTGGCGCACCGGTGCCGTGATGCTCGGTGTCGCATTCGTCCAGGTCATCGCGGCCGTGATCGCCGTTTACTGCGGTTCCCGGGCCGCCATGGGTCTGGGCCGGGACGTCCGCCGCTCGGTTTACCGTCACGTGGGATCCTTCAGCGCTCGAGAAGTGGGCAAATTCGGTGCGCCCACGCTCATCACCCGCAACACCAATGACGTGCAACAGATCCAGATGCTCACGCTCATGGGCCTCAACTTCATGGTCATGGCTCCCATCATGTGCGTGGGCGGCATTGTCATGGCGCTGCGGGAAGACCCGGGGCTCTCATGGCTCGTGTGGGTGTCCATCCCCGTCATGGGGGTCCTTCTGGGTGCCATCGTGGCCAAACTGATGCCGTGGTTCCGCATCATGCAGGACCGCATCGACGGCATCAACGGTGTGCTGCGCGAGCAGATCACCGGCATCCGTGTGATTCGCGCCTTCGTCAAAGAACGCCACGAGACCGAACGTTTTGCTCGCGCCAACCGGCAGCTCGCGGACATTTCCGTGCAGATCGGTTCACTGTTCGTGCTCATGTTCCCCATCATCAACATGATCATGCACATCGCCACCGCCGCCGTCCTATGGTTCGGCGGCCACCGCGTGGATCAGGGTCTGATCGAAGTGGGGTCCCTCACCGCGTTCCTGCAGTACCTGTTGCAGATCCTCATGGCGGTCATGATGGGGACCTTCATGATGATGATGGTGCCCCGCGCGGTGGTCTGCGCCGAGCGCATCACCGAGGTGCTCGACACCGCGCCCACCATGCAGGCCCCGACTCACCCCGTGGACCCCTCGGATCGCCACGGTCGATTGGAATTTCGCGACGTCACCTTCCAGTACCCCGGTGCGGAGGTACCGGTGCTGGACCGGATCAGCTTCTCGGCCGTCCCCGGACAGACCCTGGCCATCATCGGCGCCACCGGATCGGGCAAGTCCTCGCTCATCAACCTGATCCCGCGATTGTTCGACCCGGCAGCCGGCAAGGTCACCCTGGACGGCGTCGCCCTGACCGAGTATCCGCCCCAGGAGTTGGCCTCGAGCGTGGGGCTCGTGCCTCAGAAACCGTTCCTCTTCTCGGGCACCATTGCTTCCAACCTGCGGTTCGGTCGCCAGGACGCAACGGACGAGGAATTGTGGGACGCCCTCACCGTGGCGCAGGCGGACCAATTCGTGCGCGAGAAGCCCCAGGGATTGGCCTCGCCCATTTCGCAGGGAGGCACCAATGTCTCCGGTGGACAGCGGCAACGCCTGTGTATCGCCCGAGCCATCGTCACCGATCCGAGGGTGTACGTATTTGACGACTCGTTCTCCGCACTGGATGTCACCACGGACATGAAACTTCGCGAGGCACTGCGAGCGGTGACCCGCAATTCCACCGTGATCACGGTCGCCCAGCGCGTCTCCACGATCACCGGCGCTGATCAAATTCTGGTCCTCGAACACGGTCGGATCACCGCCCGCGGCACACATCAAGAACTGCTGGATTCCAGCGAGACCTATCGCGAAATTGTCGAGTCACAGCTCAGCGCGGAACAGAGCTTGGGAGGTTCGCGATGAGCGACATGCAGGAACCCGCCAAGAAACCGCGCGAGTTCTGGCCCTCCGCAACCCGCCTGGTCAAGCTGCTTTTCCCTCACAAACTGGCATTGACCGTGGTCTTTTCGGCCGTGATCATCTCAGTGATGCTCAGCGTGTACGCACCACGCGTGCTGGGCCGCGCCATGGACGTGATTTTTGCCGGCGTGATCGGTCGGCAGCTTCCCGAAGGCGCCGACAAGTCACAAATCGTTGACGGTCTGCGAGCGCAAGGGCAGGACAACCTGGCGGAGATGCTGTCGGCCATGAACTTGGTACCGGGCCAGGGTGTGGACTTCACCCTGCTGGGCACGTTGATTCTCACGGTACTGGGCATGTACGCGATTGCGTCCCTGCTCATGTGGTTGCAGGGCTACGTCCTGAACATCGTGGTGATGCGCGTGGTGTACAACCTGCGCGGCGAGGTGGAGCGAAAGATCAATGCCCTGCCCCTGAGCTACTTCGATTCCCGCCAGCGCGGGGACGTGATGTCCCGCGTAACCAACGACGTGGACAATATTCAGACCGCCCTGCAGCAAGCGTTTTCCCAACTGGTCCAGAGTGTGCTCACGGTGATCGGGATCGCCGTGATGATGTTCGTCGTCTCCTGGCAGTTGGCCTTGGTGGCCATGATTGCCCTGCCCCTGTCCGCGGTGGCCGCCGCCTTCATCGGCACCCGCGCGCAAAAGCTTTATGCCCAGCAATGGGAAGCCACGGGTCATCTCAACGGCCACGTGGAAGAGTCCTTCTCCGGTCATGAACTGGTCCATGCGTACGGCCGACAACACGACATGGACGCCACCTTCGACGAGCGCAACGACAAACTGTTCAAGGCCTCGTTCGGAGCGCAGTTCATGTCCGGAACCATCATGCCGATCATGCAGTTCGTCTCCTACCTTTCCTACGTGGGGATCGCCGTGCTCGGTGGTCTCCGCGTAGCGACCGGGCAAATGACCCTGGGTGACGCCACGGCGTTCATCCAGTACTCGCGAGAGTTCACCCAACCTCTGTCGCAAGTGGCCGGGATGGCCACCCAGTTGCAGTCCGGTGTGGCCTCCGCCGAACGCACCTTCGAACTACTCGACGCGCGGGAGCAGGATCCGGAAACCGCCACCCGCGAGCTTCCTGCGCGGACCAATGGTCACGTGCGGTTCGAGAACGTGAGCTTCTCCTACGACAAGCAAGCACTCGCTCAGGGCGCTCAGCCACTCATCCAGGGCCTCTCCTTCGAGGCACGCCCGGGTCACACCGTGGCGATCGTGGGTCACACGGGTGCCGGGAAGACCACGCTGGTCAACTTGATCCTGCGTTTCTACGAGATCGACCGGGGACGTATCACCCTGGACGGAATCGACATCCGGGATCTGTCCCGTGAGGAGCTGCGTTCTCAGGTCGGCATGGTGCTTCAGGACGCATGGTTGTTCTCGGGCACCATCATGGAGAACATTCGTTACGGCCGCCAGGAGGCAACCGACCAGGAGGTCATCGAGGCCGCCAAGGCCACGTATGTCGATCGTTTCGTGCGCGCCCTTCCCGACGGGTACGACACATTGATCGATGACGAGGGCGGGAGCATCTCCGTGGGCGAGAAGCAGTTGATCACCATTGCCCGCGCATTTCTGGCGCAGCCGTCGTTGCTGATCCTGGACGAAGCGACGTCGTCCGTGGACACCCGCACGGAACTGTTGGTGCAGCACGCAATGGCCGCGCTGCGAGCCCAGCGAACCTCGTTCGTGATTGCCCACCGGTTGTCCACGATCCGCGATGCGGACACCATTCTGGTCATGGATTCCGGCGAGATCGTTGAACAGGGGTCTCACGATGACCTGATTGCCATGGGCGGTCATTACTCTGATCTTTACGATTCGCAGTTCAACGCTGCGAAAGCGCCGGCCGACCATCCGCAACAGGCACTCGGGCAGCAGACTACCCAGGAAGCACCGACGGACAGTCGCTAGAAATCAGCACCCCGCGCGTCTACCGTGGAAGCTGACCGTACGCACCGCTAGAACGGATACTTCATGACTAACTTTGCCAATGTCGAACGCCGCCACTTGGCCGCTCTGCTGCGCCGCGTAGGTCCCGAGGCACCCACCCTGTGCGAGGGTTGGAACGCGCGCGATCTGGCGGTCCACCTGGTCATTCGTGATGGCCGCCCCGATGCCGCCGTGGGCATCTTCGCCCCCAAGCTTCCGGTGCTGGGTTCCCACTTGAAGACCGTCGAGAACAAGTACAACGACATGCCCTGGGAAGAACTGGTGGATCTGGTGGAGCGCCCGCCACTGCACTCGCCCGGCCGCTGGTCACCCGTGGACAAGCGCATGAACACCGGCGAGTTCTTTGTCCACCACGAGGACGTCCGCCGCGCCCAGCCGCAGTGGCACGCGCGTCAATTGCTCCACGACGAGCAGAAGGATCTCTGGAACATCCTCAAGCTCATGGGTCCTGCCATGCTGCGCAAGGAGTCCAATTCGGTGGTGTTATTGGCCAATGGCTTCGGTGCCGTGCGCGGCGGTAAGCGTTCCGCCCGTCACGTGGATCTCGTACGCGGTGAACCGTCCGAGTTGCTGTTGTGGGCCTTCGGCCGCCAGGAGCAGGCGGACGTGGACATCACGCAGGAGTAACCGATCCGACCACCTCGGGCACACCCACTGGACTAACCGAGACGGAAACGACGAAGGGCCGACACCGCGACTCCGCGGTGTCGGCCCTGCAACGCTCAGCCCACATGTCGTTGAGCTATGCGCCGGCCGGGGCCTTACGAGAACCGAGTTCGGTGTCCAAACGGAGCAGACCCGGGCCATCATTGTGGACCAGGCGCACCTGATCGCAGATTCCCTCCACGGTGGCTTCTTCCTCGACCTGCTCACTGATGAACCAGTGCAGCAGCGGCATGGAGTCGATATCGCCCTCTTCCTGGGCCAGACGGTACAGGTTGCGGATGGACTCGGAGACCCTGCGCTCGTGATTGAGGGCGGACTCGAAGCAACCCAGGACCGATTTGTCCTGGATGTTGGGCCCGGCCATGTCACCGATTTGCGGATCCCCGCCGCGGTCGACCATGTGGTCGATGAACTTCTCCGCGTGCGTGATTTCTTCGGCTGCCTGGGCGCGGAACCATTGAGCGAATCCGGGCAGGCTCGCAACGTCCATTTCAATGGCGAGCTGGCGATACACGACGGTGGCCTGCAGCTCCATGGTGATTTGATCGTTGATGGCTTGGGCAAGTTTTCCCTTGATTTCCATGCCCATTATGAAAGCACGTTTGAGTGCCACCCGATAGTGAGTAATTCCTTACTAAGTACGGGAGTCCTCGGTGCTGCTGAGCTCTCACCAATGGCTTGCGGTTCGGCCAAACCGGAGTTGTCCAGTACCATGGAGCGGTCCCACCGCCGCGCCCCGACGCTCGGCAACGGGCACGCCCCCTTAGCTCAGATGGCCAGAGCATCTGTCTTGTAAACAGAGGGTCGCCGGTTCGAATCCGGCAGGGGGCTCCACCATCGCACCGCCCGGAGGCTCGTCCCAGCATCCGGGCGGTACTTCTATCCACTGTGGGCAAATGGTAGACCGTTGCCATGAGCTTCTACTCTCACGGTCATGCGCCCTCGGTCCTGGCGTCCCACGGCACCCGGCGGGCTGCGGATTCCGCGGCCTACCTGTTGCCCGAGCTCAGCCCCGGCGTATCCCTACTGGATATTGGTTGTGGGCCGGGATCCATCACCCTGGACCTCGCTGAGACGGTGGCCCCGGGCAGGGTGATCGGCATGGACCAGTCGCTTGAGGCCATCACTTCCGCCGCCGACGCCGCCCGGGAGCGGGGGTTGCCCAACGTCATTTTCCGGATCGCCGATGTCTACGCCCTTCCCTTCGAGGACGGCAGCTTTGACATCGTGCACGCCCATCAGGTCCTTCAGCATCTACCCGATCCCGTGGCCGCCCTGCGGGAGATGTCACGGGTGTGCACCCCGAACGGTTTGATCGCGGTGAGGGACGCGGACTACGCATCCATGGCCTGGTTCCCGCAATCCGCGGGACTGAGTCGGTGGCTCGAGCTCTACCGCTCCATGGCGCGGGCCAATCGAGGCGAACCGGATGCTGGCCGGCACTTGAAGTCATGGGCGCGCATGGCGGGTTTGCGAGAGACGAGGGTCACGACGTCGTCGTGGAGCTACGCCTCGGCACGGGCCACCCGTTGGTGGGGTGAGTCGTGGGCTGACCGGGTGCGGGCGTCGTCGTACGGGGACCGGGCCCTCGAGCTGGGACTGAGTACGCAGCCGGAACTCGACGGGATATCCGCGGCGTGGGAGGTCTGGTCGAAAGAGCCGGACGCGTGGTTTGCGATGCTGCACACCGAAATTCTGGCGCGCCCGGCCCTGCCCACCGAATAGACCAGCAGCCTACTGGTACTTGATCACCACGCGGCCGTCGATCTTGGCGTGGTGCATCTCGTCGAAGATCTGGTTGATCTCCCCGAGCTCACGGGTATGGAACGTGGGGTGGATCAGGCCGCGGGAGTAGAAATCCAGGGCCTCCTCCATGTCCTTACGGGTACCCACAATGGAACCGCGAATCGTGAGTCGTTTGAGCACGATGTCGAAAATGGGCGCGGGGAACTCTCCCGGGGGCAGGCCGTTGAACACGATGGTTCCCCTGCGTCGTGTCATGCCGATGGCCTGGCCGAAGGCATCAGGGTGCACGGCGGTAACCAGCACACCGTGGGCGCCGCCGATCTCCCGTTGAATGGTCTCGACCGGATCCGCCGCGAACGCGTTCACCAGGACTTCGGCGCCGTGCTTCTTGGCCAACGCGAGCTTGTCGTCGGCGACATCCACCGCGGCGACCCGCATGCCCATGGCCACGGCGTACTGCACGGCAAGGTGGCCCAGGCCACCGATTCCGGAGATCACGACCCATTCACCGGGCCGCACCTCGGTTTCCTTGAGTCCCTTGTACACGGTGACCCCGGCGCACAGGACCGGCGCCACTTCGTATGGATCTGCCTCCTCGGGAATGCGGGCCGCGAATTTGGCGTCCACCAGCATGTACTCACCAAATGAACCGTTGGACGAATATCCCGAGTTGGTTTGTTCCTCGCACAAGGTCTCCCACCCGGCCCGACAGTACTGGCAGTTGCCGCAGGAACTGCCCAGCCAGGCGTTACCTACCAGGTCACCCTCCTTGAGGTCATCCACTCCTTCCCCCACGGAGACCACGGTTCCCACGCCCTCGTGTCCGGGAATGAGAGGGAGGGTGGGCTTCACCGGCCAGTCGCCCTGGGCCGCATGCAGGTCCGTGTGGCAAACACCGGACGCGATCAATTTGACGAGTGCCTGCCCCGGCCCCGGTTGGGGAATCTCGACTTCGTCAATGGTGAGTTCATCACCGAAATTGTGAACCACAGCTGCTTGGAAAGTTGAACTCATCCTCATGCTCCTTTGCACGATGCCACTAGTGAAACCGCCTGAGCGGATTTTCAGTCTATGATACCCACATCACGGTGACAATGAACAAGCGGGCCCGCACCCTGTGGTGCCGGACCCGCTTCAGCGACGTTCGAAGACCGTCGGTGAACCTGTATTCGATTTTATTTCTTGGCCTCAATGGCGTCGTTGAGGGCCTTCTCGAAATCACCCTGGGCGTAGCGCTCGCCGTCCACGAAAATGGTGGGTGTGCCGGCGATCCCGTTCGCAACGGACTCCTGGGCCATGATGTTGATCATGGGCCGGTAGGTGTTCTCGCCCAGTTGATCGGCGCTCACGTCGGCGCCGTGCTTGGACGCGATCTCAGCGATCTCGTCGTTGCTCAAACCACCGGTGCCCTGGTGGGAGAAGATTTCCTGGGTGAAGTCCATGTACTGCTCGGGGTCGACCTGCTCGGCCACCAGGTAGGCGGCGTTGGAGGCGCGCGAGGAGTAGGCGTCGGGGCTACCGCTGTCCAGGAAGTTCAGGTTGCGGTTTTCCAAGGTCACGTCCCCGGAGAGCACCTTTTCTTTGATCAGATCGGAGTTTTCGGCCTCGAACTCAGCACAGTGCACGCATTCGAAGTCCTGGAAAACCACGAGCTGCACCGGTTCGTCGTTGTCCTTGGCCTCGCTGGCGTTCACGATGCCCGGCGGGGTTTTGGACTCGTCCACGGTGTCCGGACGCGGGGGCACATCACTGATGTCGCGCTCGTCCACGTCTGAGGTGTCCTGCAGGATCTGCGACTCGTTGAGCTGGATACCGCCGTACTGATTGGCGCTGGCGGGAACCGGCCCGGCCTCGGGAATCGTGTTCTTGTTGTTCTGCCAGATCACCAGCGCAATGATCAGCCCGATCACCAGCAGCAAGGCAATGATGCCCGCGATCAGACCCTTGGGCTTGCCATTGGACTTACGAGCCTCGCGGTCGGCGATCTGACGGGCACGTTCTCGTGCCTGGTCCGCGGTCGACGATCCGGCCGAGTTTTTCTGGGAAGCCATGGAGTCCGTGATTCCTTCCGGTCAATTGCTGTGTCCCGTTCAGATTACCCGGACCCCACTGCCACCACGATTCAGGAGTTGCTCAGAAAATGGCCGCTTCATATCCGGTCGCACTTTTCTCTGCCCAGCCCAAGAGTTAGTACGCAACCTTAGAATGGTCACGAACCCTAACCCGTGGGCGGAAGGAGCTCGTTGTGCCAGCAGACCAATCCGATCACCAGGTGGAGGTACCTCGGGAGGGGTACGACTTCGTGGTGGTGTCCAACCGGCTCCCCGTGGACCGTGACATCGATGAGAACGGCAACAGCGCGTGGCGCCGTTCCCCCGGTGGCCTGGTGAGCGCGCTGGCCCCGGTCATGGCCAAGCGCGACGGCGCCTGGATCGGATGGCACGGCGCCCCGGACGAAACCCTTGAGCCCTTTGATCACGATGTGTTCCACCTGGTTCCCGTGGAACTGTCCGGGCTCGAGGTCCAGCGGTATTACGAAGGCTTCTCCAATGCCTCGCTGTGGCCGCTCTATCACGACGTGATCGCCCAACCCGAGTTCCACCGAACCTGGTGGTACGCCTATCGCCGTGTGAATGAACGCTTCGCCCGCATGGCCGCTGAAACGGCAGCCCCCGCAGCCACGGTGTGGGTTCAGGACTACCAACTCCAGTTGGTGCCGCGCATGCTTCGCAGGCTCCGTCCGGACGTCACCATCGGTTTCTTCAATCACATTCCGTTCCCTCCCACGGAGATCTACTCGCAGCTACCGTGGCGTAGGGCCGTCCTGGAAGGTCTCACCGGGGCGGACCTGATCGGGTTCCAGCGCCCCGGCGACGCCCAGAACTTCCAACGGTGCGTGCGTAAGTTCCTGGGCGTCCGCTTCACCAACGGCGCCGCCGAATTCACCGAGACAACCATCGCCGACGACGCCGCGGCGTCGTCGTCGGGGCCGGGCCGGGCCACGAGCGACCGCGAGGGTCGGCGGACGTCGTGGACCGTTCACGCCGCCGCCTATCCCATCTCCATTGATGTGGAGGCGATCCGGGAACTGGCGTCGGACCCGGCGACCAGGAAACGCGCCAAGGAGATCCGGCAGGAACTGGGCAACCCGGAGACCGTCTACCTGGGGGTGGACCGACTGGACTACACCAAGGGCATTCTGCATCGCATCAAGGCCTACGGTGAGCTCCTCGAGGACGAGAAGCTGTCGGTCGAGAACTCCGCCTTGATCCAGGTGGCCAGCCCGTCTCGCGAGCGCGTGGACTCCTACATCCAGTTGCGCGAGCAGGTGGAGGGCATAGTGGGGCGGATCAACGGCCAATTCGACACCATGGCCAACACTGCCGTTCGGTATCTGCACCACGGCTACCCGTTCGAGGAAATGGTGGCCCTGTACATGGCCGCGGACGTCATGCTCGTGACCGCGTTGCGCGACGGGATGAATTTGGTGGCCAAGGAGTACGTGGCCGCCAAGCAGGATCGCTCGGGAGCATTGGTGCTCTCCGAGTTCACGGGTGCAGCCGAACAACTCAAGCAGGCCATCCTGGTCAATCCGCACGATATTGACGGGCTCAAGGAGGCAATGCTCTACGCCCGCGACATGCCCGGTTCGGAGGCCAAGAAACGTATGAGTTCCATGCGCCGTCAAGTGCTCACCCACGATGTCGTGGACTGGTCCCAGCGTTTCCTCGAGGACCTCGCCTCGTACGGCCGGCAATCGGTAGGGAGTGAAACCAATGACCGAAACGCTCAGTGATGCTTTGGCCCGCACCGCCGGCGCGGATCACCTCTTGATTGCTTTGGATTTCGACGGCACCCTGGCCCCCTTCACGGAAGACCCCGCGGATTCCCGTCCCCTCCCCGCTGCTCGCGAGGCGCTGGACACTCTCGCTGATCTGCCTCGCACCACGGTCGCGATCATTTCCGGCAGGCCGCTTGAGTTCTTGCGCGCCGTGGTCGATCCCGCTCGCCGCATGGTGTTGTCGGGCTCTCACGGTGCGGAACTGGACTTGACTGCGCTGCCGGATCTGCCGGAGGACGCCGAGCACGACATTCATTTGACGGTTGAGCAGCTGAACCTCCTGGACCGTGCGGTGGACGCGACCGAGAGGCTGGTGTCCCAATATCCTGGCTCCCGCGCCGAACTGAAACCAGCCGGAGTGTGTTTTCACACCCGGCCGATCAAGGACCAGAGGGTTTCGGAACAGGCGTTGGCGGAGATGACTCGCGCCTATTCGGAGCTGGCCGGTTTGCGGATCACCCCCGGGCAGCAAGTGGTGGAGTGCTCGGTGCTGAGCGCGACCAAAGGGGACGGGCTGAGAATCATCAGGGCCGCCGCGTCACCGGACGTCATTGTTTTCGCCGGTGACGACGTCACCGATGAAGATGCCATGGCGGTGCTGACCGTGGACGATCTGGGGATCAAAGTGGGCGAAAAGGAGTCCGCGGCGCGTCAACGCGTCAGTGGGCCGGAAGAACTCGCCGACCTTTTGAGCGTTTTCGCCGACCAACGAGCGCGTGTGGTGACTAGCATCAAGTGACATGAACGCCTCCCCGGCACAACCTCTCGATTCCCCCGTATCCCCCGGTTCCCGGCGGGTCTCGATCAGCACCGCGTTCCCGGACCCGGCCCTGTTGGATCTGCCGTGGCACGTTCCCCTCGAGGAGTGGCCGCCCGAGGTGCTGGCCGCGTATCCCCGCGGGATCTCGCGCCACGTGGTGCGCTTCGCGCACGTGGGTTCCAAGGTGGTGGCGGTCAAGGAAACCACGCCCCACTACGCGCAGCGGGAGTACGGACTGTTGCGGCGGCTGTTGCGCATGGGCACGCCCTCGGTCACGCCGGACTCGGTGGTCACCAACCGGTTGACCGCGGAGGGCGAGGAATTACCCGCCGCGCTCGTGACGGATCACCTGAGCTTTTCCCTGCCCTACCGGGCGATCTTCGAACAAGTCCCCTCGCCGCAGACGGTCGAGCTGCTGGTGGATGCCTTGGCGTCCCTGATCGTCCAGTTGCACCTGTCCGGGTTCTACTGGGGTGATGTGTCCCTGTCGAACACGTTGTTCCGCCGCGACGCGGGGCATTTCGCCGCGTACCTCGTGGATGCCGAAACCGGTGAGATCCACAATGAACTCTCTCGCGGTCAGCGTGACTACGACATCGAGCTGGCCCGCACCAATGTGGCGGGCGAGATCATGGACCTGCTGGCCGGTGAGGACATGCAGCGCCGGCTCGAGCAGGTTGGGATGACCCCGGATGGCGTCGACCCGTTCGAAATCTCGGACCGTCTGGTCAGCACCTACACCAACCTGTGGGAAGAACTCACCGCCGAGGAGAGTTTCGCCCTGGACGAGCGGTGGCGGGTGCAGGCCAGGGTGGAGCGGCTCAATGAGCTGGGCTTCGACGTGGAGGAGGCCTCGCTGGAGTCCGATGATTCGGGGCAGGTGCGGTTGCGTCCCCGGGTGGTCGAACCCGGCCACCATGCGCGACGACTGCTGCACCTCACGGGGTTGGACACCCACGAGAATCAGGCGCGCCGCATCCTCACGGACATCGGACAGTTCGGGCAGGCCCTGTACCCGGGGCTTCCCGAGGACCTCACGGCCCAGCTGTGGATGCGCGAGATCTTCGTACCCATCATGGAGGCGGTTCCGGCCGAGATGCGGCGCAAGCTCGAACCCGCGGAAATCGTCCACGAGGTTCTGGAGCACCGTTGGTTCATGTCCGAGAAAGCGAGTAAGGACATTGCGACACCCAAGGCGGTCAAGGACTATGTGAAGTCACAGCTGTCGGCACGCCCCGACGAGAAGGACGTCTTCTAGGCCTGCGCCCCGGTAACCCTAGGGCATGCCGGTCTCTTCGGTGACGATCAGGGACTCCGGCAGGAACTCCTCTCCCAATCCCCATCGCGTGAGTGCGGCACGGTATTCACCGGACGTGATCGCCGATTGCAGCGCCGCTTGGAAAGGCCGGGCCAAACCGGAGTTCTTGAGGGTCGTCGCCGCGACCAGGGTGGATTTGGGCCAGCCGGCACTGATCTTGCCCCTGACCTCCAGGTCGTCGCGGGTGGCCGCGTAATACGAGCCCGTGGGAAACGGCGACAGGTAGTAATCGATACGACCGGCCGCAAGCGCGAGCACCGCGTTCGTGTTGTCCAGATACAAGTCGAGTGCGGCCGGTTCCTTGCCCTGCGCCTCCAGTTGCTCGTTCCACGCCATCACGATTTTTTCCTGGTTGGTGCCCGGTGTCACCGAGAGTTTCCGTCCCGAGATGTCATCCGGGGACTCCACCACCGGTCCCTGTCCCTTGCGAGCCAGGAAACCCATGTAGGCGGCGCGGTAGGTCGCAAAATCGTAGAGCTTGAGCCGGGGCTCGGTGACACCCACGTTCGCGAACGTCGCGTGATACTCGTGGGCACCGAGTTTGAGTGGCCAGTTCTCCCAGGATGTCACCTGTGGGTTCAGTTCGAGCCCCAACTTGTCGGCAACGAGGTAGGCGGTGTCCACCTCGGAACCAATTGGCGTGACATCGTCGGTCGCGCTGAACGAAAGCGGCGGCGAGGTGTTGAGCACTCCCACCGTGAGCACACCGCCGGCTGCGATGTTCTCCGGCAGCAGGGCCCGCGCCGCAGGGTCCACGTCGGAGCGGATCCGGCTGTTCTGTTCCGGACTCAGGTCGAACGGTACGCCGTCCTCGCGGGTCGGCTGGGGCTGCTCGGGCTGGGTGCACGCGGCCAGACTCAGCAGTCCCAGGCCACCCAGTCCGGCCGCGCGCAGCACCGTGCGACGGTCCATGGCGCGGTTCACAGGTTGTACGCCGGTTCCAGGACCGACCCCAGGAACGCCCGGGTCCGCTCGTGCTTCGGTGCCGAGAACACCTCGCGCGGTGGTCCCTGCTCCACCACCACGCCGTCGGACATGAAGATCACGGTATCGGCGACGTCGCGCGCAAAACCCGTCTCGTGCGTCACCACCAGCATGGTCACGCCCTGGGATGCGAGGTCCCGGATCACATCGAGTACTTCACCGACCAGCTCGGGATCCAACGCCGAGGTGGGTTCGTCGAACAGCACCACGGCCGGGTCCAGGGCGAGGGTGCGCGCAATGGCCACGCGCTGCTGCTGACCACCGGAGAGTTGCCGGGGGAACACCAGTTCCTTGTCCTCCAGGCCCACACGCTTGAGAAGTTCACGGGCCTTGGCCCGCGCCTGGGCCTTGGAACGCCCCAGTGCGGAGACCTGTGCCTCCATCACGTTGTCCAGAACACGCAGATGCGGGAACAAATTGAATTGCTGGAAGACCATGCCCACGTTCGTGCGCCGACGCAGGATCTCCTTCTCGTGCAATTCGTAAAGCTTCTCGCCGCGCTGTTCATAACCCACCATTTTGCCGTCGATGGTGATGCGGCCCGCGTCGATGTTCTCCAGGTGATTGACCGTGCGCAGCAGCGTGGACTTTCCGGATCCCGAGGGCCCCAGGATCGCGGCGACCTCGCCGGGTTTGATGTCCAGGCTTACGCCCTCGAGCACCCGCACGTCCCCGAAGGATTTGTAGACGTTCTCGATCACCACGTGTCCCTTGGACGGCCGGTCGTCGTGGCGCCGCGATTTCTTCTGGTCCTTGGCGGTGGAACTCATCGTGCGCCTCCAATGCGGGAACGCAGCCGCTGCAGCGGCGTGGGCGGAAGAGTTCGCACCGCACCGCGCGCAAAGTGTCGCTCCACGTAGTACTGAATGATGTTGAGGACGGTCGTGATGATCACGTACCACAACGTGGCCACGAGCAGCATGGGGATGACCTCATTGGTGCGGGCGTAGATCACCTGGATCGTGTAGAAGAGCTCGTTGTACGCGAGCACGTAGACCACCGAGGTGCCCTTGACCAGGCTGATGATCTCGTTGAACGCCGGCGGCAGGATGGAGCGCAGCGCCTGGGGCAGCACGATGTGCGTGGACCGGCGCCAGCGCGGAATACCCAACGACGCCGCCGCCTCCTGTTGGCCTTGATCCACCGCCAGAATGCCGCCGCGGATGATCTCCGCGGAGTATGCGGCCTGATGCAACGTCAGGCCCAGGACCGCGGCGCCGAACTTGTTGACGATGTCCGTGGTCGGTGCCTGGAAGAACATGACGTCCGTTCCGGGAATGCCCACG
Source organism: Kocuria gwangalliensis (assembly GCF_039544365.1). Lineage (NCBI taxonomy): Bacteria > Bacillati > Actinomycetota > Actinomycetes > Micrococcales > Micrococcaceae > Kocuria > Kocuria gwangalliensis. The sequence continues at coordinate 82,989 of NZ_BAABLN010000071.1, forward strand.
CTGATGACCTCGTAGAGGTACCCCACGTTGTACCAGAGCAGCAACTGCACCAGCAGCGGCACCGAACGGAAGATCCAGATGTAGAACCACGCCACCGAGGACAGCAATCCCGAGCTGGACATCCTCATCAGCGCGAGGAAGAAGCCCAGGACGAATCCGCCCACGGCCGCGATCGCCGTGAGCAACAAGGTGTTGCCCAGGGCATTGATCACGGATTCGGCGGTCAGCCATTCGGCAACCACGTCCCACTGCCACCGCGGGTTGGTGAACAGCGACCACCCGATACCGACCAGCACCACGGCCACGAGCGCGGTGCCCACCCAACGCCATGGATTGCGTGCGGGGACCACGGTCAATGCGTCCGGGCGCCGAGCCGGTTCGGCGGGCGGTCGGTCCGATTGCTCGGCCCCCGCGGGCGCGGCGGTGGATGACGATGTCACGCGATACTCCTGGACTGTCAGAGAATGAAGTCACCGCGGTAACGGTAACGCCTCTCACCGTAAGAGGTCGGCGGAGTCGAGATCGAAACGCCCGACCCAAAACTTCACAGTCGTCATACTTGTCATAAAAGACCCCGAGATCACGGGGATTTCAACCCCGATCATTCGGTGGGTTTGACGGCCACCAGATTGGCCAGTGTTGCGTGGACCCGACTCGGCCACGCCTCATCCAGGCTGCCATATCTCGCCACGTGCGCGTAAGAGGCCCCCAGCATGAAATCAATGACAACGTCCAGGTCCACGTTCTCCCGAATCAGACCGAGGTCCTGGTCACGCCGCAGCAGGTCCCTGAGGAGTTCCATGCGGGGCCTGATAATTTTGCGCCGCAGGACCTCCGAAGTGGTGGAGTGTGGGTCCTGGAGAAGCGTCAGAACCAACCCCTTACCCACGTCCTCGAACAACACCTCGATGGCCGAGCGCACGGACTCCTCCCAATCCCCCGAGCCGGGCGATACCGGGGGCAGCCCGGTATAGACGTGCTCCAGCACGGCTTCCAGCAGTTCGTCGCTGTTGTTGTAGCGGCGGTAGATCGAGGTCTTGGCCACCCCGGAGACCACGGCAACGGCCTCGATCGTGACCTTCTGAGGCCCGAACTCTCGCAGCAACTTCAAAGCACCCGCCAGGATCTTCCGATCCGTGCGAGCGGTACGAGGGTCCGGAACCGGGCCCCGCTGGGAGACCGGGGAATCAACCACCATGCTCAAGCCGGGGCGGTCTGCGCCCGGTGGCCCGCGCGCGCATGAGCGGTGGCGTTGTGGAAGATTCGCAGACCGTCCATGCCCGGCAACCTGGCAATATTATGGTCCAGCCGATCGATTTCATGGGCACCGTCCTCCCCGCCGAAAAGCTTGCCCATCACGTGATCCACCTCGCCCGCGTCCATGACGCCCGAACCCACGGGGGCCCAGAATTTCCGCAGGGCGAACCGCGTGAGGCGCTGGGCCTTGCGAGAGGATTCCAGGCGCCGTCGGGCCTGGGTCGCATAAAAGGCCACGTGACGCGACTCCTGCGCGGCAATCCGTTTGAGCAGCACCGCCAGCACGGGGTGCTTCTCGAGGTTCGCCAATCGCCGGTACGCGGCAACCGCGGACCATTCGTTGGCCGCGCCCCACGCCATGTGAGTCGCAATGAAATCGGCCCCGACCATGTTGGACAGTAACGACTGCTTAAGGGGTTTGAGCGCCTCGGACCAGCCGAGTTTCATGCGCTTTGCCTTGAGCTCGTCGTAGTCGACCACGATGCCGTGGACTCCCAGGACCTCCGCCAGCGCTTCACCGTGCCAGTACTCCTCCCGGTTCCACATGGTCATGAACGTGGAGACGTCCTTGTCCTGGTGCGAGGGAGTCACCAGCATGTCACGCATGTAGCACACGGTGTGGTACTCCACATCGCACATGTACCGCAGGCAGCGCAGGGTGTCCTCGGGCAGTGGACGAGTGACGAACTCACCCATATCCAGGTCGGCCCATTTCACGCGCTGCGATGTTTCTGCGAACTTGTCGATGTTGAAGGCCATGGCTCAGGCTTTCCTCCAGTCCTCAATGGGCCAGTGCGATTTCTTCGCCCGCCGGTACAGGGGCAAATCGGGGTTCACGGCGTGTGCGTGAGCCACTTGGGACAACCAACTGGCGTCGGCCACCGAGTCTCCGTAGCCGTAGGAGCGGCTCAGGTCGAATCCGTTCTCCTCCGCGTAGCGCTTGAGCCACTGGGCGCGGGCCTCGTCCACGAGCGGCGGGGTGGCGAGATAACCGGTGAGCTTGCCGTCGGCCACTTCCATCCGGCCCGCCACCACGTGGTCGAACAGGTGCGTTATGGGACTGACCAGCAGGTCGAGAGAGCCGGTGACCAATACTGTGTGGTGACCGGCCGCGCGATGCTCTTCGATCCGTGCGAGGGCACCGGGTCGCAGACCCTTCTCCATGGCCCGGCCCAGGGAACCGTTCATGAGCTCCTCCACGCGGTCCACGGAGACGCCTTCGTAGCGGCGCAGGAACGCGCGGATGAACTCTCCGCGGTCTCGACGCTCGGCCTTGACGTACGTGGGTGCGTTGCCGAGCAATTCGGTGATCTCGCCGGGCCACTGCATCGGGCTGAGTTCCCTGCGGCGCAGCTTGGCGTACTGGGTGATGATATTGCCGGACACCACTGTGCCCTCGAGGTCGAAGACCGCCACCACATCGGTACCGGACTTGAGCGCGCGCGGTCGGGTTTCACGTTTGCGAGAGGCAGCCCTCAACCGGCCGTATGCGCGGGTCATTTCGGTGAGGGCGGGCAGGTGCACGTTCTGCCAGTAGTCCCGCCAGTCAATGGCCCGCGGGTCGAAGTGCTGGTCCTCGGGTGCGGACTCCGGTAGCGCCCGGTCCAATTGGCGCGTGTGGGTGTCGTCGAAGATCATCTCGGTGCGCGTGTAGTTCTGGTACAGGTCCACGTAGGTGCGCAGTGAGCCCAGGCCCGCCTGCATCCGGTGCAGGGAGTTGGTCCACTCGCGGGTCCGCGCTGTGGCCGGTAGGACGGCGCTGAGCTTGCCGCCGGCCGCCGCCAATTTCTCCTTGAGAGCGAGCCCGCGCTCCACCGCGTTATTCGCCGGGAACTTCCACTCGGGAACGGCAATGGGGTTGCCGTGGGAATCCTCGAGCGGCTGCGCGCGGAAGAACTCACGCACGTTCTCGTACATCTGGTGGAACGGCAGCGGATTCGACGCACCCGAGCACACCTGGTAGTAGGCGGCCTGCGGGTCCATGTCCGTTTCTTCGGTCAGCTCGCCCGACGGCGCGCGGTGCCCCTGGGTGACCAGGGCCACGATCGCGTTGACCACGAAATCAACCGGGATCACGTCGAGCACGGAATCCGGCAGACCGGGGAACTCGGGCAGCGCGCCCTTGGCGTAGGCCATGATGAGGGGGTCGGCCACCTTGTAGCCGTCGATCCAGCCGGGGAACGGGTAGCGCAGGGCGGACTCAATGATGGCCGGGCGCACGATGGACAGCTGGTGACCCGCGCCGGCCCACTTCTCCTCCGCCACTCGTTCGCCCAGGGCCTTGGTAAAGGTGTAGATGTCGGTCCACCCCAAGGACTGCGCACGGGTTCGGCCGTGGTCGACCAGCCGTTCCTGAACCCATGCCTGCCGAGCTTCCTCCGCGGCGCGAGCTACGGACTTGGGGCCTTCCTTGCCGAACTGGGAGGTGGCCTTCTCGATGAAAGCCTGCAGCCGTTCGGGTGAGCGGGATTCCACCTGAGCGGTGTCTGCGGCGCGAACCGCGGCGTCGAACTCGACGTTCCAGTCCACGTTGTGATCCACGGGCGCTTCGGGGCGCAACCCCTTGGCGATACCGCCCACGTAGCACGTTGACACGTGCACCACGTGCGGATCCTGGCCCGTTGCGCGCAGGGATTCGTACAGGCCCACGGCGCCGCCCACGTTGGTCTTGAAGGCTTCGTCAATGGGCGGGTCGAAGGACACGGTCGATGCGGAGTGGACCACCACGTCGAACGGTTCGGTGATACCGGCCAAGCCCGTGAGGTCACCCTCGAGAACGCTTGTGCGTTCCGTGAAGATCTCTTCCGCCCGTTCCTTGCCCACCGATTCACGCCACGTCTTGAACACCGGCTTGCGCAACAGTTGTTTGAGGCGAGCCTGACCGGACAAAGACCCTTTGGCGCGGATCACCGCGGTCACGTGAATGTCCTCGTGGCTGGACAGCAGTCGTTCCAGGACTGCTTGCCCCAAGAAGCCCGTGGCTCCCGTGAGCAGGACGCGCTTGGTGGTGGTCTGGGTCAACGGGTTCCTCCGGAGGTAGGGATGCTCGGACACGGTTGTCGCGGGAAGATGAGGCCGAGTTCCCACCGGCCCGTGGATCAATTGATGTAGAGAAGAGCCTAACGGTTCACCACGTGGTCACGTTCGAGCGCTCGGCGCAGCGGTTCCGTACCGGCCGTCCCCGGTGAGCACTGCAACGGATCGTCCGCGCGGTGCGGCAGCAGGCGGGCCTCCCGCACGGTGGGGCAAATGTTCCGCATGAATTCTCGGAAGCTCTTCCTGGATGCCCCCACCGGTCGCAGCGGGTTAAAGCCGATCTTCACGTAGCGGCGGGCAAACGCGGCGGCCCGTGGTGAGTGCCGCACCCGTTCACTGGTTTCGACGGCGATGAACCGTTCGTGGACGGTCTTGATCTCGACCACGCGCTTCAGAAGAGCCGAGAGCTCCGGGTGGCTCGCGGCGTCGTCGAAAGCGGCGAGCGCGGCGCGCATACTGGCCTCTCGTGACCACCCACGCGCCATGTACCCGGCCACGACATCTTCGCCGAACAGATTGGTCCACACGGAATCGGTCATGGGCGCCAGGTGTTCCAGGAACAGCTCGACACGCTCCGGGAACAGGTTGGCCTGGTCCACGGGGCCGGAAAGATCCTTCCCGTGAGCTTCGAGGACGGCCTGATAGGCATCGGCGATCCAGTGGCGCTCGTAGGCCCATGTGGTGAGGAACGCGGCGACACGCGATTCCTTGTTGGTGTAGCCGACCACCACGTGGCGGATGTGTCCCATGGTGGACCGTTCGACGTCCCACAGGTAGCGCAGATCCCGGAGCCGCTCGGGGCTCAACGGATTCTCCCGAAAGGCGTTCGTATCGATCTCTGCGCGCAGGCTGCCCTGCGCATCAATGGTGAATTGTTGGACCTCGAAGGGGGTTCGCAGGACAAGTTCCTGATCCGTGGGCCCGTACAGCCTGCCCTGTCGGTGCAATGCCAGGTAGGAGTCCTCTGCCACTGTCCCTCCTCGATGATTCGGGGCGAACGCGCGTGTTCGTGGGGGGTCATGAACCCAAATCGCTACGCCTACCGTAGTGTATCTTAGTGGCATGCTTACCGCTCTTGTGACCGGTGGAACGTCAGGCCTGGGAGCCGCGTTCGCACGCTCGTTAGCCCGTAAGGGCTTCAACCTGATCTTGGTGGCCCGCAATGAAGATCGGCTCCGAGAAGTTTCCGAACAATTGGCCGGTGAGCACGGCATTCACGTGGACGTCATGGCGGCGGATCTGTCCGAGCGTCATGATGTGGAACGGGTTGCCCAACGACTCGCGGACACGACTCGTCCCGTGGACCTACTCATCAACAACGCCGGATTCTCGGTGGGCACCCCCTTTTTGAGCGATGACTTCTCCCCGCACGACGCGGGCATGGATGTCATGTGCCGCGCCGTGGCTCTGCTGTCCGGCGCGGCCGGTCGCTCCATGACGCAGCGCGGCACAGGATGGATCGTCAATATCGCCTCCATTGCCGGGTGCGTCACCATGGGTGAGTACTCATCCATCAAGGCCTACGTCACGTCCATGACGGAATCCCTGGCGGTCGAGCTGCACGGCACGGGCGTGCAGGCCACCGCGGTTCTGCCGGGTTGGGTGCGCACGGAGTTCCACAGCCGCGCCGGCATCGCTGGGTCCTCGATCCCGAACTTCATGTGGCTCACCGCCGACGTCGTCGCGGACAAGGCCCTCGCCGACGTCGCCCGGGGCAAGGTCCTCTCGATTCCCGCCGTCCGCTACAAGGCGGTGTACACGGCCCTGCGCCACCTTCCGCGACCCGCGGTGCGTTGGATCTCCCGTCAGGTCTCCGGGGCACGCAAGCGCGAGAAGGCGGCCTGATCCCATGGCATCCGACGACAAGCAGTCCGATCCTCCCCAGAGTGAGAGCAGACGCCCTCGCGTCAAACACCCTCGCCAGCTGGTGGAACGCCCCCAGATCATGGAGTCGCTCGAGGGGCCGGTGGCCCAGTCCGACCCCGCACCCTCCGCACCGCCGGCCGATTCCGCAAAGGTGGGCACCGCCTACTACACACATGTGGGTCGCAGGATTGCGCGAAAGCTCGCGCAGACGATCTTCTTCAAAGGCCTGGTCAATCGCCTGATCACCCGCACCAACGTGGTGGATCCCGCGGCCTACGGGGTCAAGGGCGGGTGCGTGGTGGTGGCCAATCACTCGAGCCACCTGGACGCGCCGCTCGTGATGAGCGGCGTGCCCCACTACATCTCCCGTGATCTTGCCACGGGTGTGGCCGCCGACTACTTCTTCACGGCCTGGTACAAGAAGCTGTTCACCCAGCTGATTTTCAATGCTTTCCCGATCGACCGCGTCGGAACCGGCGCCAACCGCGGGCTGTCCAAGAAGTTGCTGGCCGCGGGGATACCCATCTTGATCTTTCCCGAGGGAACGCGTTCCAAGACCGGCAAGATGGCGCCCTTCAAGGTGGGCGCTGCCAGCCTGGCCCTTTCACTCGAGGTTCCCGTGGTGCCCGTGGCGTTGATCGGTGCTCACGAGGCCATGCCCAAGGACTCGAGCTGGCCTCGTCCCGGTAGGCCACCCGTGGTAGTGGCTGTGGGAGCGCCCCTGCGCGCGCGCGGAAACGAAACCGTCACTGGGTTCAACGAACGCATCGAAGCGGCGGTTCGCGCCCTGTACGCTTCGAATCGAAGCAAGATTCAGGATTGAACACCCCCTTAGAAAGAGGTCACACAGCAGTGGCACATGTGAAACACCAGAAATGGTGGGGCTGGGGCGAAGAAGGCGTTTTCTTCAATTACGAGAACAAGCCCGCCTTTGCTCCCTTCGTCAAGGAAGCCATCGGAGTGACACTGCGACCGCGCGAGCGGGACACCGTGGACTTCTCGACCGCGCACGTCCCCGCGTCCCAGGCTCCGGATACGGTTCTCGAGCTACTCCGCCAAATCAATGGAGCGGACAACGTCAGCACCGAGGACGAACTGCGCGTGATCCACTGGGCCGGCAAATCCGTGACGGAGCTTCTGCAGACTCTGCGCAACGATTTCCACCGCATCCCGGACGTCGTGGTCTACCCCGGCACCGAAGCTGAAGTAGCTGCCCTCATGCGTGCAGCCGTCGAGCATGACCTGGTGCTCATTCCCTTTGGTGGCGGCAGCAGCATTTCCCGAAGCCTCCAACCGGATCCGTCGGAGGAACGGTGCATTGTTTCCGTGGACCTGGGGCGCCTCAACAAGGTGCTCGCGATCGACGAGACCTCCGGACTCGCAACCATTCAAGCCGGCATTCTCGGTCCCGACATGGAGGAGCAGCTCAACGCCCGCGGTTGGACGCTGGGCCACTTCCCCGATTCCTTCACGTACTCCACCCTCGGTGGCTGGGCAGCGACCCGTTCCTCCGGCATGCAGTCGGACAAGTACGGGGACATCGCGGACATTATTCGCGGTCTGCGCATGGTCCGGGCCACGGGCACCGTGGTGCTGCGTCCGTTGCCGTCAACCTCCACCGGCCCGAGTCTGCGGGAGATGATCATCGGCTCCGAGGGCCGACTGGGCATCATCACGGAACTGACCGTTCACGTGCACCGGCTGCCGGAAAAGCACCAGGTCATCGCGTACATGTACCCCACGTGGCAGCAGGCGCTCACCGCTGTCCGCCAGTTCACGGAGGCCGAGATCCCGCTCACCTTCGCGCGGATCTCGGACGCCCACGAGACGGCGTTCTCTCTCGCAACGCAGAAGAAGCCGACGTCGCCCAAGGGCAAGCTCGCGGCCAAGGGCCAGGACGCACTGTGGGCCATCATGCGAAAGCGCGGTTGGGACACGGATGAGATGTGCATCTCCTACGTGTGTTTCGAGGGCTCGCCCAAGGACGTGGAGACACGCAAGAAGGCCGTGGCCGGCATCGCCAAGAAGAACGGAGCCATTGTGCTCGGTTCGGGTCCCGGCGCCCTCTACGACCAGAAGAAGTTCGACACCCCTTACCTACGTGACTTCCTGCTTGAACAGAACACGGTGGGTGACGTGTCCGAGACCGCTGCCCCGTGGTCCAAGCTCACCACCGTGCACAAGGCCGTCTACGACGCCGCGGAACGCGCCTACGCATCCCTGGGGAAGAAGGGGTGGATCATGTCGCACATGTCCCATTCCTATCACTCCGGTGCGTGCCTGTACTTCACGTTCGGTTACGTCTATGACGACAAGAACCCGTACGACGAGTACCACACCGTCAAGAGCGCCATCCAACAAGCGTTCATCGACAACGGAGGAACACTCTCCCACCACCACGGTGTGGGCCTCGAACACCAGCCGTGGATGGAGCAGGACATCTCCCCGGAGGGCGCGAACATCCTGCGTGCGCTGTTTTCCAGCACGGATCCCGGAAATAACTTGAATCCCGGGAAAGTCATTTCCTGACTCGGAGTCTCGTCGGCCACCCTGACTGCTCCCCCGGTGCGCGCCGAAATCTTCGGTCCGCACCAGGGGAGCAGTTCGTTTCAAGAACAAGCGCGCGGTCGACGGCGCCTGATGGGTTCCCCCGTACCAAGCGGATGACCCGGCGCCCAGTTCACTGTGCCGGGCGCGTTTGCCGTTTCTCGTAGTCATGGGCGGTTCGGGCATACCAGTCGAGAACCTCGGCGTCCTCGGCGGTGGCACGATTGAGACTGTTGGCATCCGCCCCCTGGAACAATTTCTTGACCGGGATTTCCAATAATTTGCCCGTTCGAGTCCTGGGGACGGCCGGCGCCTCAATGATCTCGTCCGGTACGTAACGCGGCGATATCTGTTCCCGGATAGTCGCCACGATTGTTTCTCGCAGCTCCTCCGAAAGATTCGTCCCGGGCTCCGGAACCACGAACAGTGGCATGTAGTAATCACCCCCGGCCAGCTCGGCACCGATCACCATGGACGCGGACACCCCGGCCACCCGGTCCACCACCTGGGTGATGTCCGCGGAGCCCATGCGAATACCCCCTCGGTTGATGGTGGAATCCGATCGGCCGTGAACCACGAACGGGCCGCTGTTCAATTGGGTGACCCAGTCCCCATGACGCCACACTCCGGGGAACACACCGAAATACGCGCTTTGATAACGAGACCCGTCAAGGTCGTTCCAGAAGTACACGGGCATGCTCGGCAGCGGTTTGGTGACAACCATTTCGCCCACCTCGTCCCATACCCGTTCACCCTGACCGTTCCATGCTTGAACGTCCGCCCCGAGGTACGGGCCTTGGAGTTCGCCGCGGTACACGGGTTGGTAAGGGTTGGACCCCATGAAGGCGCTCGTGATGTCCGTTCCGCCGGAGTCGGACCCGAGCCGCACGTCCTCGGAGACTGATTCGTACACCCAGTCCCATGTGGTGTCAGGAAGCGGGGAGCCCGTCACCAGAATGGACTTCAAGGCGGAGAAGTCCTGGTGGACGTTGGGGACCACGCCCGATCGTTCGATCATGGTCAGGACACCGGCGCCCGTGCCGAAGAACGTGGCGTTGTTCTTGGCCACCAACTCCAAGGATTTCTGTGGGCCGCCAAAGGTGGGAGCGCCGTCGTACGTGATGATGGTGGCGCCCGTGAGGAGGATGCCCACGGACATGTTCCACACCATCCAGGTGGTGGCCACGGCGAAATACGCGACATCGGTGGGACCCAGCCCGGCGTGCAACCCCAGGGCCTTGAGGAACTCGAGTGTCACGCCACCGTGGGAGTGCACGATGCCCTTGGGCTTGCCGGTGGTTCCGGATGAGTAGAGGATCCACAGGGGGTGCTCGAACGGCACCTGCTCGTAGTTGGGCTCGGCACGTTGCGCAATGAGGTCCGAGTACCGCAGAGCGTCCGCGGGCAGCTCGCCCACGGTGTCACGGGGCTGCTGATCGATCACGATCAGCTGCTCCACGGTGGGTAACACTTCTCGGAGCGGAGCGTACGAGTCCGTCATGTCCCTGAGCTTGCCGCCGAATCTGTAACCATCCACGGTGAACAGGATCTTGGGCTCGATCTGCGCGAATCGATCGGCCACGCCCTCCGGCCCGAAGTCCGTGTTGACCACCGACCACACTCCACCCACCGACACGGTGGCCAGCAGGGCCACGGCTGTCTCGGGAATGTTCGGAAGTACCCCGGCTACCCTGTCCCCCGGTTCGACTCCCAAGTCGCGCAGCCGCTGGGCCACGGATGCCACCTGTGATTCCAGCTCGGACCACGTCATGTGACGAGCCGGGGCATCCTCGTACTCACCAATGATGGCAATCTCATCCGGGCGTGTTGCTGCGGCCCGCAAAGAATTTTCGGCGTAGTTCAGACGCGCACCCGGGAACCACTGCGCGCCCGGCATCGTCTCCCCCGTCAACTCCTCGTCCCCGGGCTCGGAGGCAATGACATCGAAGTAATCCCACACGCCCCGCCAGAAATCTCCGAGGTGATTCACCGACCACGTGTGAAGTGCAGAAAAATCGGGGGCCGTGACTCCGTAGGCCCGTTCCACGTACGACGCGTAGTCGTACATCCTGGAACTTCGGACGGATTCCTCCGAGGGAGCCCACAGAAGCTTGCGATCAGTGTGGGCAGGCGATGTTTCGGTGCTCATGTGCATGTCCCTTCCAATTGCCGAGCAGTTATGCCCGTCGCTCTCACGGTTTGTTCTGGATGCTGTGTTCTGCGGCCAAGCGCATGGCTTCGGCGTGGTCCCGCCTGTCGAGAGCGTTCACCAGGTCGACATGAAGTTGATGACGCGCACGAACGTACTCGGGCAAGGGTCCGGCCGTGCCGGATTCAATGGCCACAGTGTGCGTTCGAATCATGTCCATAAGACTTAAGTAAATGGAACGCAGCGGCTGATTCGGTGTCACCGCAGCGATCACCACGTGCAGGTCCCAATTCGCCCGCAGGAAGCCCAGGTAATCCTGCGTCCCCATGGCGTCTTCCATTTCCTGCAGTGAGCGTCGCATCCGAACGATGTCCACGGCGGATGAATGAGACACGGCATCTTCAATGAGCAGCGGATCCAAGGCGTCGCGAATCCGAACCGCGTACCCGACATCTGCGGCGTCGTCGTCCAGGGTGAGCAGCGCATGCCCCAGACGGGCAAGCGGTGGCGGTGAGGCGGTGAACAGACCGCCCCCGGGCCCCGTTCTCGTAGAGATCAGCCCCCGGGACTCCAGCAGTCGAACAGCCTCGTTAATGCTGCCTTTCGAGACACCCACGCGTTCTTGCAGCTCTTTCCTGGTTCCGAGGCGGGCCCCCAGTTCTTCCTGCTCAACCCATCGTCCAATGACCAAAGCCGCCTGTTCGGCACGGCTCAGTTCCGACTCTAGTCCGGTCAATGCCTGGGTCATCGTTTTTCTCACCTCGGTCTTTCCTGTCGCCGGTCCCACAGTGGCCACGTTCGTCACATGGTAGCGCTGCGGGTTTCCACTTCACCCCTTGACGTGTGATCCACACCACCCTCATGCCATACCTTTTGAGCATGACTAACAGGGCCTAATTGATGGAAAGTCTCAGGCAGCATTCCTCCGCTCTCAGCGCTGACGTCCTGGTGGTGGGCGCGGGCCCCGTGGGGTTGAGCCTGGCGCGCCTCCTGGGCCTCCGCGGCCACCAGGTCACGATTGTCGAGCGAAAGGCGGACGCGTACCCCCTGCCACGCGCTGTGGTGTTCGATGACGAGATCGGGCGCATCTTTCAGAACTTGGGCCTCACCGATGAAATCCAGAACATCTCACAGGCGGTACCGGATCACTACGAGTGGCGTAACAGCCAAGGACAAACCCTGCTTGCCATGGACTGGTCCGGAACGGGGCCGTGCGGCTGGCCCATTGAAAGTTTCTTCTCCCAGCCCGTACTCGAGAACGTTCTGGCGCGGGCCGTTGCCGACATGGACAACGTCACGGTGCTGCGCAACGTCGAGTTGACAGGCATCCAGGAAACCACCGATGGCATCGTGGGTACTTGTCGCGGGCCCGACGGGCCGTGGTCGATCGAGGCGAGGTTTCTCGTCGGGTGCGATGGTTCACGCAGTACCGTTCGGGAGCTCCTCGGTGTCGGGATGACCGACCTGGACTTCCGATACGACTGGCTGATCGTGGACGCATCGCTCTTGCCGGAGATGCCGCCCATCAGATGCCGCCGTTCGCCGGGCAAGGCATGTACTCGGGGATCCGGGACGCCGCGAACCTCGCGTGGAAACTAGACCTCGCCCTGGCGGGATCGGCTCCGTCCACCATTCTGGACACCTACACGAGTGAGCGCACGGTGCACATCCGTCATGCCATTGCCATGTCGGTGGCACTCGGGCGCGTGATTTGCGTGCTGGACCCGCAGGAGGCCGCCGAGCGCGATGCGCGCATGATCGCCGGCAAGGCAGATCCCGCCGTGGTGCTTCCGCCGGCGGACCCGCCCGTTCTGGGCGCCGGATTGCTCGACCCGGCCGCGGGGGCGCCGGGGTGGCACGGAACCCTCGCATCCCAGTTCCCGGTTGACGGCGGACCGCTCGACGACGTCGCGGGCTACGGGCACGTGCTTCTGACCAGGGACAGCGCGGCCGTGGACGACCGGCCGCGTGGTTGAGTAATGACGAGGCCAACCACCGGATTGCGCTGCTCGCGTTCCCCGATCTGGAAGCACCGGTCGACAAGGGACACACCGCAGGCCTGCGCCACACTGCCTTCGAGTACCCCGAATTCAATTCATGGATCATGAACTACAAGCGGCTCAAGCGATTCGGGCTGGAACCGTTCGTGTGCCTGGACCATCGAATGACCATGTCCATGTATTACCAGGATCCCGAGGGCACCGGTGTGAAAATCCAGGTGGACGCCTTTGGCGACTGGAGCAAATCCATCTCGTGGATGTACTTCTCCTCCGAATTCGGAGAAAACCCCATTCGTCACCATTTCGATCCACAGCAGATTCTGGAGGCCTACGAGTCCGGCATGTCCCAGGAGGAGGTCCACGCGCGTGCCCGCAAACGGGAGTTCTAGCCCGAGGTCATCCCCGACATCCACTTGCCCGAGGCCTGGTAGAAATCCGCACTGTTATTTAAAGGAGATTCATGAAACTCGCCAACGTATCCGGTAGAGCAGCCCTCGTCACCGTCGAGGGAACGGTCGTGGACGTCGACCGCGCGAGCTCCGGCGCCTTTGGAGCAGATATCACCGATGTCTACGAGCGGTGGGACGACTTCTTGTCCTGGGCCCGTGATGCGGACCTGGACGCGTTCGAGGCGCAACCGCTGTCGGAGAAAGCCCTTGGCTCACCGTCCCCGCGGCCTCGTCAAGTCTTGGCTATCGGACTCAATTACAGTGCGCACGCCGCCGAATCCGGGTTCGAGCGCCCGGAGAAGCCGCCCCCGGTCTTCACCAAATTCGTTTCCGCGCTCACGGGGCCGTTCACCACCGTAGACCTTCCCGAGGGCGGGAATACGGATTGGGAGGTCGAACTCACCGTCATCATGAGCAAGGAGGCTCACCACGTGGCGGCATCCGATGCGTGGGACTACGTGGCGGGGCTGACTGCCGCGCAGGATCTCTCCGAAAGAGTCACTCAGCTGCAGGGCCCGGCCCCGCAGCTCGGATTCGGCAAGTCGTTTCCGGGCTTCCTTCCCGTGGGCCCCTACCTCGTCACACCGGACTAGTTCGGGGATCGGGACGCCATCGATGTGTCCTGAGACATCGACGGGGAAATCATGCAGAGGGGAAATACGCGTGACTTGATCTTCTCGGTCGCGCACTTGATCGAGGGCCTGTCCAATATCGTGACCCTGTACCCCGGCGATCTGATTCTTACCGCCACACCCGAGGGTATCGGCGCGGGGCGCAAACCTCCACGTTTCCTCTCCGACGGCGAGGTCTTGACCTCCCGTATTCAAGGAATCGGTGAATTGCGTCAGAGCTTCGTAGCCAACCGAGGCTGAGACCGGCCGGATAGAACTAATCCGTTAAACACAACGAGGGGCGCCAATGGTGGTTGGTGCCCCTTTTTGTGTGGTGTTGTTAAATGTGTTGAGGGGATGCTCACCCGTGGGTGTGCATCCCCTCAACTGAAGTGAATTTCGGCGGTGTCTTACTCTCCCACACCCTTCCGAGTGCAGTACCATC